>JADZBR010000249.1 GCA_020852035.1 Caulobacteraceae bacterium | reverse complement strand
CCGCCACGTGGCGACCAAGCTTGCCCGCCACTTCATCGCCGACGATCCGCCGCCCGCCGCCGTCGCGCGGCTGGAAGCCACGTTCCTCGCCACCGGCGGCGACCTGCCGTCGCTGCACCGCGCGCTGGTCGAGACGCCGCAGGCGTGGACGCCGCGGCCGACCAAGTTCAAGACGCCGCACGAGTTCGTCGTCTCGGCCCTGCGCCTGACCGGGGTCCGAAGCCTGTCCGGCCGTCAGGTGCAGTTCGCAACCGCGCTGCTCGGGCAGCCGATGTTCCGCGCGCCCTCGCCCGCCGGCTGGCCGGACGGCGCCGCCGACTGGGCCGGGCCGGACGCGCTGATGAAGCGCCTGGAATGGGCGCAGGCCCTGGCCGAACGCCTGCCGCTCGCCACATCGCCCGCGCAGCTGGCCGCGCAGGGGCTCGGCCCCCGGCTCACCCAAACCTGCATCGCCGCCATCCGCCGCGCCCAGTCGCCTGCCCAGGGCCTGGCGCTGGCGCTGATGAGCCCCGACTTCCAACGCCGGTGATCGCCATGACCCAGCTTCTCCTCGATCGCCGCCGTCTGCTCGCCGGAGCCGCCGGGCTGGTCCTGGCCACCGCCGGCGGCCGGCTGGCGCTGGCCGCCGCGACCGGCGAGCGCAAGTTCGTCTTCGTCATCCTGCGCGGGGCGATGGACGGCCTGGCCGCAGTCGCGCCCTACGCCGACGCCCACTACAGGGCCGCGCGCGGGAGCCTGGCCCTCGGCGCGCCGGGCGAAGCTGGCGGCGTGTTGCCGGTCGCCGACGGCTTCGGCCTGCATCCCGAGCTCGGGTTCCTGCATGAACGCTGGGCGGCTGGCGAACTGGCGGTGCTGCACGCCGCCGCCTCGCCCTATCGCGAGCGCTCGCACTTCGACGGCCAGGACGTGCTGGAAAGCGGCGCGGGCCGGGTCTTCGCGACCCAGGAGGGTTGGCTGAATCGCGCCGTGGGCCTGCTTGCCCCCGCCTCCGGCAGGACAGCGGCCGTGGCGGTCGGCGGCGCCGTGCCGCTGGTGCTGCGGGGGCCGGCCCCGGTGTCGTCCTGGGCGCCTTCGGTCGCTCCGGCGGCGCAGGAGGACACCCTGATGCGCCTGACCGACCTCTACGCCGGCGATCCGCTGCTGGCGCCGGCGTTGGCGCATGCGGTGGAAACGCAAGGGATCGTCGGCCAGGGCGGCGAGGGAATGCAGGCGGCGCGCGGCCGCGACGCCGTGGCCGGCTACCGTGTGCTGGCCGCGGCGGCCGCCAGGCTGCTGACCGCTCCGGATGGGCCGGCGGCGGCCGTGATCTCGCTCGACGGCTGGGACACCCACGCCGGCCAGGGCGCGAGCGCCGGGGCGCTGGCGTTCCGCCTGCGGGGGCTCGACGCGGCCCTGCGCGCCTTGAAGGATGGCCTGGGAGCCGACTGGTCGAACACCGTCGTGGTGGCGGCCAGCGAATTCGGCCGCACGGTGGCCGAGAACGGCACCGGAGGCACCGACCACGGAACCGGCGGCGTCGCCCTGGCGCTGGGCGGGGCGGTGAAGGGCGGACGGATGATCGGCGACTGGCCGACCCTGGCCCCGGCGGCGCTATATCAGGGACGCGACCTCGCGCCGGCCAACGACGTCCGCGGCCTCTTCGCCACGGTGCTGCGCGACCATTGGGGGCTCGACCGGGCGCGGGTGACCGGCAAGGTCTTTCCGGACGGCGCGGGCCTGAAGCTGCACGATGGGCTGATCGCATGAGCCTTGGCTCGCCGAACGGCCGGGAGATGTGTCAGCGTGCCCGTTGATGTCGGAGCAGCAAGGCCGCGACCTGGACGATGTCCTGCTGGCGCGTCTGGCGCGCGGCGAGCCGGGCGCGGCGGCGGCCCTGGTCGCCGCCAAGCTGCCGCGCGTGCTGGCCCTGGCCGCGCGGACGCTCGGCGACGCCGCCGAGGCCGAGGACGTGGCGCAGGAGGCGTTCGAGCGGGTCTGGCGCCATGCGCGACGCTGGCGGCCGGGCGGGGCGCGGTTCGACACCTGGCTGCACCGGGTGACCCTCAACCTCTGCTACGACCGCCTGCGACGCCGCCGCGAGACGCCGGTGGCCCAGCCGCCGGAACGCGCCGATCCCTCAGCGGGGCCCGAGCGCGGCCTCGCCGCCGCCGACACCGGCCAGGCCGTGGCCGCGGCGCTCGCCGTCCTGCCGCCACGGCAACGCGACGCGATCGTGCTTTGCCACTACCAGGAGCTCTCCAACATCGAGGCCGCCGCCGTTCTGGAAGTGACCGTGGAAGCGCTGGAGAGTCTCCTGGCGCGGGCCCGCCGCCGGCTGCGCGAACTGCTCGCGGACCAACGGCCATGACCTGGAGGCGCCCATGAATCCCGATCGCCTGCGGGCGCTGACCGAAGCCTATGGCGGCGATCCCGCGCGCTGGCCGGCGGCCGTGCGCGCGGAAGGCGAGGCCGCCCTCGCCCAATGGCCGGAGCCGCCGCCGTGGCTGGCCGAGGCCCGGGCGCTCGACGCGGTGCTGGACGCCTACGCCGCCCCGTCGGCCAGCGCCGGGCTCGCCCGCCGCATCGTCGCTGGCGCGCCGGACCTCGCCCCGCTCTGGCGGCGCGCGAACGCCTGGTGGGCCGGGCTCGGCCTGGCTGGGGCGGCCTTGGCCGGCCTCGCCGCCGGCGCGGTCCTGATGGTCGTCGCTGCGCCGGCGCAGACCACGCCCGCGACCGAATACGTCTACGATCAGACCGTGTTCGGCGATCTGGCCGAGCAGGGAGGCTGAGCATGTCGAGACGGACGCTGGCGATCCTTCTGGCGGTGTCGGCGGCGCTGAACCTCTTTGGGGTGGGCGCGGCGGTCGGCGGCTGGTGGATGCGCGAGCGGCTGGAGGCCCATCGGCCGGCCGCTATGGCCCAGCGGACCCCCGGCTGGCGCATGCTGGGCGAACAGCTCTCGCCCGAGGGGCGCAGGGCCTTCCGGGGAGCGCTCCGCGAAGCGGCGCCGCGGACGGCGGCTCTGGCCGCCGAGGGCCGGCGAAATCGCGCCGAGGCCGCTGAGCTGATGGCGGCGCGCACGGTCGACAAGGCGTCGCTGTCGGCTGCGCTGCAGCGGGCCCGCGCGGCCGACTTTGAACTGCGTGGCCAGCTGGAGGCCGCGGTGGTCGAGGCGGCGGCGAGGCTCTCCGTGGAGGATCGCGCGGCGCTGGCCGAGACCCTTCGCCACCGGGCTCGGCGGCAGAACCGTCCGCCTCGCGAAAACCTCGCGCCCCGCGCGCCGGAATCCCGACGCCCGGACGTGTAAGCCCGCAGGGACGTAGCAAACCGGCCGCCTGACGCGGCCCTGGAGATTCCGTTGAAGACCCGCTTGATTCTCATCGCCGCCGCCCTGGCGGTCGCCGCCCCGGCCTTCGCCCAGACCCCAGCCGCGCCCCAAGGCAAGGCCGGCGACCTGCGCGCCATCGACAAGAACGCGGACGGTTCCATCGACAAGGCCGAATGGCTGGCGGCCGGCCGCCGCGAGCGGGGCTTCGTCTTCCTCGACGCCAACAAGGACGGCAAGCTGAGCCGCGAGGAAATCCGCGCCGGCCGCGAAAAGATGCGCCAGCGGGGCAAGCCCGCCGCAAATTCGCCCGCCTGATTTTCCGGACCGATCCAACGCGGGCCGGCCGTGCGTCGTTCGAGACGCGCACGGCCGGCCCGCGAGTCCACGTCGAGGCGCCTGACCGCCGAGACCTCGATTTGTCGTCGATTCATATAGAATTGTCGGATGATCTGTAGAACAACGCCACCGTGGGCTCGTCATGCCGCGCGCCGCTGGAGACCGGAGTCCGTCATATGAAACACGTCGCGCTGGCGATCGGACTGGCCCTCGCCCCAATAGGTCTGGCCGGTGGGGCGTCGGCCGCCGACGCGGCGTCTGGCGAGGCGGCGGCGGACTTCTCGGCGGTCACCGATTACATGGACGCTGGCTACCGGAGCCTGGGCCTCCCCGGCGCCTCGCTGCTGGTCGTGCAGGACGACAAGGTGCTCTACGAGCGCTATTTCGGCGACTACACGCCCGATACGGTCGTGCCGATCGCATCGTCCAGCAAATGGCTTTCGGCGGCGGTGATCATGACCCTGGTGGACGAGGGCAAGATCGACCTCGACGCCAGGATCTCGAAGTACCTGCCGAACTTCACCGGGCAGAAGGGCGAGATGACCATCCGCCAGATGTTCTCCCATACGTCGGGCTTGGTGGACTTCGACGAATGGCCGCGGTGGGACTATTCGATCAGCATGGCACAGTACGCCGACCGGGTGGCCCGCGAGGGTGTCATGGCCGCCGCGCCGGGCACGGAAGTCCGTTACGCCAGCGCCTCCATGCAGGTGGTCGGCGCGGTCGCCGAAAAGGTCACCGGCAAGCCCTGGAACGAGCTGTTCAAGGAGCGGATCGCGATCCCCTGCGACATGCCGCACACCACCTATGTCCGCGCCCCGGGCACTACCCGGGCCCCGGTAGACGCGCCGCTGGCCGAGGTGCGCAACCCGATGCTCGCCGGATCCGCCCGGTCGTCGCTGCGCGACTACGGCCACTTCCTGCGGATGATCGCCGATGGCGGCGTCTGCAACGGCAAGCGGGTCCTGTCGGAAAAGGCGATCCGCGAGATGCAGAAGGACCAGACCGGCCCGCTGCCCCTCGAGCGCGCCTCCAACGACCGCATGGGGCGGGCCTCGCACTATGGCCTCGGCGAGTGGCTCGATGTGCAGGACAAGGACGGGCGCACCGTCCAGGTCAGCAGCCCCGGCGCGTTCGGCTTCAGGCCGTGGCTCAACCTCGACCGCGATCTGTACGCCGTCTTCATGATGCAGCGGAAGGTCGGCGGCCCGGCGGTGAGCGAAACCTTCGACCCCTGGCGGCTGATCGATCTGGTGAACGAAACCGTGGACGCGGCCAAGAAATAGCCGCCGGCCCGCCGCGACCTACGAACCCGGCTCTCGGACCGCCTCCACCGGCGGGAGGCGGTATTGGCCGTTCAGCAGTTCGGGCTTGGGCAGATAGGCGCGCATGAAAAGCGCGAACGGCCCGGCGGGCGCCGGCAGCCAGTTGCCCTCGCGGTCGGGGCCTGGGCTCTCGTGGCCGATCCACAGGTCGAGGGAGTCGTCGTCATTCATCTTCAGGCCCGGCGAGCGATCGCCGATGGCGTAGCGGTTCAGCGGATTGTCGGCGAAGAAATACTGCCCCTCCGGCGTCGCCTCGTAGAGGCTGAGCGACCAGAAGCTGTTGACCGGGATCAGCCGGTCGGCGGGGAAGTGCAGCCGCCAGGCCCTGGTCCCGTCGAAGACGCCGCGGCTTTCGCCAACCGCCCGCATGTACATGGCCTCGGTCGGAGGCAGGGCGGCGAGCCCGCCCAGCGCGACCGCCGCGCGGAAGCCGTAGCCCTGGCCGAAATCGCCGAGGTTGGCGGGCGGATAGGACCAGCCGTCGATCGGCCGCGCGCCGCCGGTGATGCCGCCGCCGCGGATCATCGTCCGCGCCTCGGCCAGGCCCGCCTCGATCTCGGCCTCGTCCTCGGGCGTCAGGTCCACGCCCTCGTAACCCTTGGCCAGGAAGAAGCCGCAGCGGCGCAGCAGCGCCTGGTCGGTGACCGGCGGCGGGTTGAGCCGCATCAGTTCATGGGCTGTGTCGAAATACTCGCGCCAGGGCGCGCGGCGGTCGGCCAGGCCCGTGCGGTGTTCCGCCGCCGGCCCCTGCATCGAGACCCCGCCCAGCACCGTGCGGGCGCCGTCCAGATCGTGCGGCCCGTCGACCAGCACGCGGGCCAGCGCCCAGACGTGGTTGGTCGGGCTGCGGATCACCCCCTCGCCCTCGGCCGCGTCGTTCGGGCCGACCAGGCGGATGGTGACGGCGTCGGGCCCGGTGGTGCGCGTGCCAGGCACGGCGAAGGAATTGGAATAGGCGTCCATCAGCTGCAGCGAGATGTAACGCTCGCCGCCGCCGGGCAGGGTGATGGTCACCGGCCCGGCCGAGAGGTCGATCTGGCCGGAGGCGTAGAGGGTGTCATTGTTCGGCGTGGTCACCGCCCGGGCCCGGTGGTCCGCCAGGTTCTTGTTGTGGAAGAAGGTGTTGAGCTTCATGCCGAAGCCGGCCCCGCGCTGGCGGAGCTGGCCGATCTCGATCAACGGCAGGGCGTAGAGCCAGGCGTCGCGGGCCTGGGTCTTCAGGTCGTCGCCGCCGCCTACCCTCATCTTTGTCGCGCTCATCGAGACCTCTCACTGTCGCCGCCGGCCATGCGGATGTTAAGGACCGCGACGTTGCTCATGTCCATTCGTCAGAGGCCATCCTAGGGACTCGAATATTGTTCGACAATAAGATATGGAATGTCGGAGATATTCGTTCGGATTCGGTAGCGGCTGGCCGAGAACCCCGCGGAACAAGCCCTAGCCGGGGCTTCCTCCCGACGGATTCGAGGCCGCTACGGGCTACTATCGCAAGTGGTTCGTTCGTCCCGCGATTCTTACAATGAGCTTTTTTGTTTGAAGCACGACCCCTGGCAGGAGACCCGATGCCCCTGAAGTCCACCGCCAAGGCGCCTCCGGCGAAGCGCACGGTCGCAGAGGCGGCCCACGACGCCGTCCGTCCGGCGGCGCGGCAGGTCGCCAGCGACCTGCGACGCCAGATCCAGGCCGGTAAGTTGCAGCCGGGCGAGTGGCTGCGCGAGGTGAGGCTGGCCGAAGAGATGAACACCGGCCGCTCGGCCGTCCGCGAGGCGCTGCGCCTGCTCGAGGCCGACGGTCTTGTCGCCCTGGAAAAGTTCCGCGGCGCGCGCGTCACCACGCCGACGCTCTACGAGATGTTCGATCTGTTCGAGGTGCGCGCCGCCCTCTTCGGCCTGGTGTGCCGGTTCGCCTGTTTCCGGGCGCCGGACGCCGACCTGCAGGTGATCGTCGAACGCATACAGAGCCTGGTCGCCAACGCCGAACACACGACCTCGGAGGAGCGCGTCAACGACGGCGTCGAGATCGGCACGCTGATCAGCCGGCACGCCTCGGAAGCCGCCCGCAAGATGATGGCGGCCTCGCACCGCAAGGCCCGCTGGCATTTCTCCTATCT
>JADZBR010000248.1 GCA_020852035.1 Caulobacteraceae bacterium | reverse complement strand
GGCGTCAGGCCGGACCGCTGGGACCTGATCGGCGTCGCCATCTGCCTGGTCGGCGGCGCGGTGATCCTCTTCGGCCCGCGCGCCAGCGCCTGAGGGGTTGCCCCTCCGGCCAAACCGCGCACAACTGCCCGCCGAGGGGAAGTTCGGCGTCGGGAGTCTCTTCCTATGGAGTTGCTGAGCGGCGGCGGCCGCGCCGCCGCCCTGTGGGTTGGGCTGCACCTGCTGCTGCTGCTGGTGCTCTCGCTGCTGGTCACCCGCCAGCGGCGCAAGCACACGGTGGTCATCGGCGACGGCGGAGTGGCCGAACTGGCGCTCGCCCAGCGCGCTTTCGGCAACGCCACGGAATATGTGCCGCCGGCGCTCGCCGGCCTGGCCGTGATGGCGCTGGTCGCGATCCCGCCGCTGGCCATCCACATCGCGGGCTTCCTGATGTTCGTCAGCCGGGTGGCCCACGCCATCGGCATCTCGCGCTCGGAGGCGCTGACCTTCGGACGCGGCGCGGGGATGTTGGGCACCTGGGTGGCCTACATCTTCATGGCCGTGACGCTGCTGTTCTACGCCATCTTCTGAGCCCGCGCTTGCCCGCCGCGAGCCGGTTCGCCATATCGGCGCGATGGATGAAAACCTGCTGCAAGACGTCGTCGCCGCCGCCCTGAAGGCCGGGGCCGACGCGGCCGAAGCCGTCGGCGCCGAGCGCCAGGCCCTCTCCGTCAATGTCCGGGGCGGCGACCTCGAAGAGGTGGAACGCGAGGAGGCCCGCGACCTCGGCCTGCGCGTCTTCGTCGGCCAGCGGCAGGCGACCGTTTCGGGCTCCGATATCTCCCCGGCCGCCCGCGCCAAGCTGATCGAGCGCGCCGTCGCGATGGCGAAGCTGGCGCCGGAGGACCCCTATGCCCGCCTCGCCGAGCCCGACGAACTGGCCAAGGGTCCCTTCCCCGACCTCGACCTCTACGACCCCGCCGAGCCGACGGCAGAAACGCTGGAGGCCCGCGCGCGCGGCGCCGAGGCGGCCGCCCGCGCCGTGGAGGGCGTCACCAACTCCGACGGCGGCGGCGCGTCCTGGTCGACCAGCCAGTGGACCATGGTCACCTCCAGGGGTTTCGTCGGCCGCCACCGCGCCTCCGGCTTCGGCCTCTCCTCCTCGGCCATCGCCGGCGACGGCGACGGCATGGAGACCGGTCACGACTGGCGCTCCACCCGCTGGCAGGCCGACCTGCCCGACCCGGACGCCATCGGCGCGGAGGCCGGCCGCCGGGCCGTCTCGCGCCTCGGCGGGCGCAAGATCGCCTCCACCACCGCCCCGGTGATCATCGAGAACCGCGCCGCCATGTCGCTGATCGGCCCGCTGATCGGCGCCGTCTCCGGCCCCTCGATCGCCCGCGGCACCTCGTTCCTGAAGGACAAGCTCGGCCAGGCCGTCTTCGCCAAGGGCGTGAACATCGGCGACGATCCGCACCGTCGGCGCGGCCTGGGCTCCTCGCCCTTCGACGACGAAGGCGTGGCCAATTCGGCGACGCGGATCATCGAGGGCGGCGTGCTGACCACCTGGCTGCTCAACACCGCCTCGGCAAAGCAACTGAACCTGAAGACCACCGGCCACGCCTCGCGCGGCCTCGCCGGCCCGCCGGGCGTCTCGACCTCGAACCTGACGGTGCAGCCCGGCGAGAAGGACCTCGCGGGCCTGATGGCCGACGCGGGCTCGGGCGTGCTGGTCACCTCGATGTTCGGCCCCTCGCTGAACGGCAACACCGGCGACTGGTCCGTGGGCTGCTCGGGCTTCTGGTTCGAGGCGGGCGAGATCGCCTACCCGGTCACCGAGATCACCATCGCCGGCAACCTGATCGACATCTACGCCCGCCTGGTCCCAGGCTCGGACCTGGAGCTGCGCGGCGCGGCCAATTCCCCGTCCCTGCTGATCGACGGGCTGGCGATCGCCGGCAAATGACCGCCTCCGGCCAGCTCCGAGCGCTGGCCGAGCTGGCGGAGGAGGCCGGCCGCCAGGCCACGCGGCTGCGCGAGGCGGGGCTCTCCACTGAGTACAAGCCCGGCGACCGCTCGCCGGTGACCAACGCCGACCTCGCCGTCGACGCCTTCCTGAAGGCCGAGCTCACCGCCCTGGAGCCCGACGCCGGCTGGCTTTCGGAGGAGACCGCCGACGACCCCGCGCGCCTCTCCCGACGCCGCCTCTTCCTGGTCGACCCGATCGACGGCACACGGGCCTTCATCAAGGGCGCGCCCTGGTGGAGCGTCTCCATCGCCGTCGTCGAGGACGGCCGGCCGGTTCTCGGCGTGGTCCACGCCCCGCAGCTCGGCGAGACCTACACCGCCAGCGCCGGCGGCGGCGCCTTCCTCGGCGAGACGCCCATTGCGCCAAGCGACGCGGCCGACCTCACGGACTGTGAGATCATCGGCGACGCCCACGCGATCGCCAAGGCCGAGTGGCCGACGCCCTGGCCGCCGATGCGCTTCCAGAGCCGCAACTCCATCGCCTATCGCCTCTGCCTGGTCGCCTCGGGCGTCTTCGATGTCGCCTTGACCCTGACGCCCAAGAACGACTGGGACCTGGCGGCCGGCGACCTGATCGCCAAGGAAGCCGGCGCCTTCGTCGGCGATCACAAGGGGCAGGATTTCGTCTACAACCGCGAAAAACCGATGCAAAAAAGCCTCGTCTGCGCCGCGCCGGGGCTGGCCCCATTGATCCTGGAGCGCGTCGCGCATATCGCGGGCTGACCCCTCAAGGACACCTAAGGACTATCCATGTCGGACAAGCAGCTTCTCCACCTGGTCATCGGCGGCGAGCTCGCCGACCTCTCGTCGATGGAGTTCCGCGACCTCTCCAAGGTCGACCTCGTCGGCGCCTACGGCGCCTACGACGACGCCCTGCGCGCCTGGCGCACCAAGGCCCAGCAGACGGTCGACAACGCCTTGATGCGCTATTTCATCATCCACGCGCACAAGCTGCTCGACCCCTCCGAGGACGACGACCACTCGTGAACCTCAGCGGGCCGGAAATCGCCAGCCTGATCGGCCTCCTCCTGGCCCTGGCGGTGGTGCTGATGAACTTCAGGGGGCGGAAGTAGCCGGTGTCCGCCCTCGACATGATCCTGTGGGCGGTCCTTGCCGCGGCCGTGGCCTTCGGCGTCGTCGCCATCTGGCGGCGCAAGAGCTGGCGATCCCGCGGAAACAACAGCGACGGCGGCTCTGGCCATACCGACTGGGACAGCGGCGGAGGGGACGGCGGCGGCGACTGACGCCTACTCCCGCCGCAGGATCTTGTCGGAGATCAGCTTGCCGATCATCCCGGCCCGAAAGTCGGCCTTGATCTGAACGGCGTCGTAGTCGTCGCTCTCCACCCATTCGAGGAAGCTGAGGCCCGCCGGCTCGCCCTCGGCGAGGTAGCGCTCGAAGGTGTAGTCCAGCACCCCGCAGTTGCCCTGCTTCACGTGCAGGTAGCGCAGGTTCAGCTGGTCCATCGCCTCGCGGATCGGCAGGCCCTTGCGGAAGTGCATGTAGAGCACGCTCATAATCCCGGCGCGGTCGGAGCCCGACTTGCAGTGCATCATCGCCGGGTAGCGCAGGGTCTCGAAGAGCTCCTTGGCCCCCCGCACCCGCTCGCGGCTCGGCGCGTCGCGCGAGGTGATGGTGAAATTGACCAGCTCCAGGCCCAACCGCTCGCACGCTTCTTTCTCCAGCGCGTGGAAGGAGGCGTCGAACCCGCCGCGCAGGTTGACGACCGTCCTGATCCCCTTGCGCTTCCACTCGGCCAGCTGGTGCGGCCAGGGCTGGTTGGCGCGGGCGAGCTCGTCGGAGATCCAGTGGGCGTTGGAGAACCCCAGCCGCAGATAGGCGTGGTCCTTCCACATGTAGTCCATGTAAGCGCCCACGCGCCCGCCGAGCGTGGAGAGGTCGAACTTGTTGATCACCGCGTCGGACATTGGCGGCCTATCTAGGGGCTGATCGCACCGCGCGGAAGGCGGGCCGGTGTCCCACCCTTTCCGATCATTCCCGCGAAAGCGGGAACCCAGGTGTTTTATCGAAGGCGCTGGCGTTTCCGGCCGAACCTAAAAAGCCTGGGTCCCCGCTTTCGCGGGGATGAGCGGAGGTTAGGTGTCAGCCCAGTAGGGTGAGCGTATTGTCGCTGGGGTCCTTGAAGTGCGCCAGCGTGCCGCCCCACGGCTGCTTCTCCGGCGGCCCGAGGAACGCCACGCCCTTGCCCGTCAGGTCGCGGTAGGTCGCTTCGATGTCGTCCACAGACAGCGAGCAACCGACGAACCGGCCGACCAGCGACTCCTCATCGTGTGATCCATCGTCCAGCTCGACGATGAACTGCGGTGCTTTCGGCTCGCCGATCTCAAAGCCGGCCACCGCGCCGTAGTCCCACTCAAGCTTCAGGCCCAGCGTCTCGCCGTAGAAGCGCCTGGCCGCCTCCATGTCGCTGACCCAGATGCGAACGCCGTAGAGCCGCATGGCCGCCTCCCAACCTTGACTTCGCCCCCGCATCGTCGGACGCCAGCGCGATGAGCGCAACCGAGGCCCATCCGACGCGCCGGCTGATCGGCCGCATCGCGCGGACCTACCTCGCGCCGCACTGGGGCGGGCTCGCCGTCGCCATGATATGCGCCGTCGCGGTTGCGGTGATGAGCGCCGAGCTGATGCGCCTCCTGGAGCCGGCGATCAACGACCTGCTCGTGGACCACAAGCCCGGCGCGCTGCTCGCCATCCCGCTGACCATCGCCGCCCTGGCCATCGGCCGGGGGGTCGCCCAGATCGGCCAGGCCACCCTGATCAACCGCATCGGCAACGCCGTGGTCGGCGACGTGCAGCTCGGCCTCTTCTCGCGCCTTGTGCGAGCCGACCTCGCCCGCCTGCGCGGCGGCCACTCCGGCGGCTACGTCTCGTCCGTCCTCTACGACGCCGGCCTGATCCGCGAGGCGGCGACGGCGGGGATCGTCAACTACACCCAGCACTTCCTGACGGTGATCGGCGCCGTCACCGTGATGGTCTCCAACGACAAGGTGCTGTCGCTGACCCTGATCGTCGTCGGCCCCATCGCCGCGCTGGTGATGCGCCGCTTCTCCAGGAAGACCACCAAGGCCGCCAAGGGCGCGATGGCCGAAACCTCCGCCCTCTCCACCGCCATCATGGAGAGCCTCGACGGCGTGCGCGTCGTGAAGATCGAGAACCGCGAAGCCTTCGAGGAAGCGCGCGTCGGCGAGGTGGTCCGTCGCCGCCAGCGGCACCTGATCAAGGGCGCCAACGCCCGGGCCGCCGCCGCCCCCTCCACCGAGATGCTGATGACCCTGGTGGTCGCCGGGGTGCTCGCCTACGCCGGCTGGCGCTCGCTGTCGGGACAGATGAACGTCGGCGCCTTCGTGGCCTTCCTGGGCGCCCTGGGCCTCGCCTCCCAGTCCCTGCGCCAGCTCGCCAACCTGCAGACGGTGATGGCCGAGGGGCTGTCGGCCGCCCGCCGCCTGTTCGCCGCCCTCGACGTGGAGCCGCAGATCACCGACCGCCCCGGCGCCGGGGCTCTGGCGGTCACCGACGGCCACATCCGCTTCGAGACCGTCGACTTCTCCTATGGCGAGGACGCCCCCGCCCTGCACGCCGTGGCGCTGGAAGCCCGGCGCGGCGAGACCATCGCCCTGGTCGGCCCCTCCGGCGGCGGCAAGACCACCCTGCTCAACCTCATCCCCCGCTTCTATGAGGTCGGCGACGGCCGGGTGACCATCGACGGGACCGACGTGCGCGACGTCACCCTCGCCTCGCTCCGCGCCCAGGTGGCGCTCGTCACCCAGGAGCCCTTCCTGTTCGACGACACCGTCCGCGCCAACATCGCCTACAGCCGCCCAGGGGCCTCCGCCGCCGAGATCGAGGCCGCCGCCCGCGCCGCCGCCGCGCACGAGTTCATCGCCGCCCTGCCCGACGGTTACGCCACCCGCGTGGGCGAGGCGGGCGCGCGGCTCTCCGGCGGCCAGCGGCAGCGGATCGCCATCGCCCGCGCCTTCCTGAAGGACGCCCCGATCCTCTTGCTCGACGAGGCCACCAGCGCCCTCGACACCGAGAGCGAGGCCCTGGTGCAGGCGGCGCTGAAACGCCTGATGGCCGGCCGCACCACCCTCTTGATCGCCCACCGCCTCTCCACCGTGCGCGCCGCCGACCGCATCTACGTGATCGAGGCCGGGCGGGTTGTGGAAAGCGGAACCCACGCCCAACTCGTCGCCCGAAAGGGCCTCTACGCCCGCCTCGCCCGGAGCCAGGACCTGACGCCGGAGCCGGCGGCTTGAAGCAGGTGCTGCGCAACGCGGGCGTCCAGGCGTTCCTCGGCTGGGTGCTGACCGGCTACCTCAGGATGGCGCTCGCCACCATCCGCTGGCGGCACGTGAACGTCGAGACGGTCGAGCCGGTGCTGGCCGGCGAGAGCGGGGCTATCGCCCTCTTCTGGCACGGCCGCATCCCGCTCTGCCTCGCCACCGCTCCACAGTGGTGGCGCAAGCGCACCCGCGCCATGATCTCCCCCAGCGCCGACGGCGAATTCATCGCCCAGGCCCTGGCCCGCGTCGGCTTCCCGGCCATCCGCATGTCCTCGGCCAAGCCCGGCGACGCGGCCAAGGCTCGACAGGCGGCCATCGGCTTTCGCGAGGCGGTGACCTGGACCGAGGGCGGCGGCGCCCTGGTCATCACCCCCGACGGCCCGCGCGGCCCCAACGAAGTGATCGCCCCCGGCGCCCTGCAGATCGCCAAACGCTCCGGCGCGCCGGTGTTCCTGATGGGCATCGCCGCCGCCCCCGCCCTGCAGATGAAGACCTGGGACAAGGTGATGTGGGCCGCTCCCTTCGGGCGCGGCGCAGTGGTCTGGGACGGCCCGCATGTCGCCCCGCGCGACATCGGCCCGGCCGAGGGCGAGGCCATGCTGGCCGACTGGTCCGCCCGCCTCTCGGCCGCCACCCGCCGGGCCGAAGCCATCGTGCGCGGCGAGGCGGATTGAAATCGGCGCGACAGGGTGTGATCTAGAGCGCATGGCCCATAGCCACGCGCACCACGGTCACGACCACGATCATGGACATGCCCACTCGCATGGCCACGGTCACGGCCACCATCATCACGCCCCTGCCGACATGGGCCGCGCCTTCGCCATCGGCGTGGCGCTGAACAGCGTCTTCGTGCTGGCCGAGGCGGGCGTGGGCCTCTGGACCGGCTCGCTGGCCCTGCTCGCGGACGCCGGCCACAACCTCTCGGACGTGCTCAGCCTGCTGCTGGCCTGGGGCGCCGTGGTCCTCGCCCGCCGGGCGCCGACCGCCCGGCGCACCTACGGTCTGAGGAAGGCCACCATCCTGGCCAGCCTCGCCAACGCCGTGCTGCTGCTGGTGGCGGTCGGCGCGATCAGCGCGGAGGCCGTGCGCCGCTTCTCCGAACCCGCCCCGGTGGCCACCAACCTGGTGATGATCACCGCCGCCCTCGGCGTGCTGATCAACGGCGCCACGGCCATGCTGTTCATGCGCGGCCAGGAGGATCTCAACGTCCGCGGCGCCTATCTGCACATGGCCGCCGACGCCGGTGTTTCGGCCGCGGTGGTGGTCGGCGCGCTACTGATGGGCCTGACCGGCCTTCTCTGGATCGACCCGGTGCTCAGCCTGATCATCGTGGCGGTGATCCTGATCGGCACCTGGGACCTGTTGCGCCACTCGGTGGACCTCGCCCTCGACGCGGTGCCGCACGGTATCGACCCGGCCGCCGTGCGCGAGTGGCTGGCCGGCCAGCCCGGCGTCACCGGCGTCCACGACCTGCACATCTGGGCCATGAGCACCACCGAGAACGCCATGACCGCCCACGTCACCCGCGCCGACCACGACGGCACCGACGCCTTCCTGCACGCCGCCTGCGAGACGCTGGCCGAGCGGTTCAACATCGGCCACGCCACCTTGCAGGTGGAGACCGGCGACGCCGACGCCTGCCGCCTCGCCCCCGCCGGCGCGGTGTGACGCCGCTTTCCCTGGCCCTCTACGCCGCCGGGACCCGGCTGCTCGAGCCCCTCGCCCCGACCCTGCTCAAGCGCCGGGCCGCGCGCGGCAAGGAGGACCCCGCGCGCCTCGCCGAACGCCTCGGCCACGCCGCCCGCGCCCGCCCCGCCGGCCGGCTGATCTGGCTGCACGGCGCCAGCGTCGGCGAGAGCCTGTCGCTGCTGCCGCTGATCGAAGCCCTGCAGACCGCCCGGCCCGACGCAACGCTGCTGGTCACGTCCGGCACGCGCACCTCCGCCGAATTGCTCGCCAGGCGCCTGCCGCCCGAAGTCATCCACCAGTACGCCCCGGTCGACGCCCCCGCCGCTCTCGCCCGGTTCCTGGACCACTGGCGGCCGGACCTGCTGGCGCTTGCCGAGAGCGAGCTCTGGCCCAACCTCTGGATGGCCGCCCGCGCCCGCGGCGTGCGCACCGCCCTGGTCTCCGCCCGCATCACCGAGGCCAGCGCCAGGGGATGGTCCCGCGCACCCGCCGCCGCCCGCGCCCTGATGTCCGGCTTCGACCTGCTCCTGCCGCAGGACGACGCCTCCGCCGGCCGCGCGGTCGCGATGGGCGGACGCGACGGCGGCCGGCTGAACCTGAAGCTGCTCGGCGCCCCGCTGCCGGCCGACCCGCAACGGCTGGCGGTGCTTGCCGGCGCGGCGGCCGGCCGGCCGGTGCTGCTCGCCGCCTCGACCCATCCGGGCGAGGACGAGATCGTCCTGCGGGCCTTCGCGGGCGTGTCGGACGCCCTGCTGGTGATCGTCCCCCGCCATCCGGAGCGCGGCGCGGCGGTCGCGGCCCTGGCCGGCGCGGACCGTTCCGTCGCCCGTCAGGCGGCCGGCCAATCCTTCGGGGAGACCGAAGTCTTCATCGCCGACGTGCTCGGCGAACTCGGCCTCTGGTACCGGCTGGCGGCCGGCGCCTTCATCGGCGGCAGCCTGATCCCCGGCCCCGGCGGCCACAACCCCGTCGAGGCGGCGCAGCTGGATTGCCCGATCGCCTCGGGGCCGCTGGTGGACAACTGGGCCAGCGTCTACGCGCCGCTGGTCGCCGCCCACGCCTGCCGGGTGACGGCGGACGCCACCGGCCTGGCCGCGGCCTTCGCCGATTTCGCCGCGGGCGCGTCGGCCGCGCGGCAGGGCGCCGAACGCGCATCCGCGCTCTTCGCGGGCGAGGCGGGGGCGTTGCGCGAGGCGGTGCGCTCGCTCCTCGCCCTGGTCCCCGCGTGAAACTCGCCACGCCGCGCTGGTGGTATCAGCGGGACCGCCGCCAGGCGCCGGTCACGCGCGCCCTGCTGACGCCGGCCTCGTGGATCTGGGCCTGGACCACCGCCCGGCGCATCGCCCGGGCGCGACCGCTGGACCCCGGCCCGCCGGTGATCTGCGTGGGCAACCTCACGGTCGGCGGAACGGGGAAGACTCCGATCGTGCGCGAACTCGTCCGGCTGCTGGCCGACGCCGGCCGGGCGCCGCAGGTGCTGACGCGCGGGCATGGCGGGCGCCTCGCGGGGCCGGTGCAAGTCGACCCGGACACCCATGCCGCCGCCGATGTCGGCGACGAGCCGCTGATGCTGGCGCGGGCCGGGCCGGTCTGGGTGGCGCGCGACCGGGCCGCCGGGGCCGTGGCGGCGACCGCCCACGGCGCCGGCGCGATCGTCATGGACGACGGGCACCAGAATCCCACCCTCACAAAGGCCCTGTCGCTGGTCGTGGTCGACGGCGAGACGCGCGACGGCGAGTGGCCGTTCGGCGATGGCGCGGTCATGCCGGCCGGGCCGATGCGCGAGCCGCTGAAGGCGGGGCTGGCGCGCGCCGACGCGGTGATCGTGCTGCTGCCCGCCGACCTCGCCGCGCCCGATCCGGAGCTGCTGGCCCTCCTCGCCGGCAAGCCGGTGCTGACCGCCCGGCTGGAGCCGCTGTCGCCGCCGCCGGACGGGCCGCTGATGGGCTTCGCGGGGATCGGCAAGCCGTGGAAGGTGGAGCGCGCGCTGGTCGCCGCCGGCGCCGATCTGGCCGATTTCGCGGCCTTCCCGGACCATGCGTCCTACGACGCGCGGACGCTGGCGGCGCTGGCCGACCGGGCGGCGGCGCTGGGCGCACGGCTGATCACCACCGAAAAGGACTGGGTGCGCCTGCGCGCCGCCTGGCGCGAACGTGTCACGGCCTGGCCCGTGCGGGCGAGGTTCGAGGACGAGGCGGCGATCATGGCCCTGCTCGCCTGCCTCCCCCACCGTGGGGAGGGACAGGCCGCGTAAACGGCCAGGGCGGGGCTGCTGGCTCTCGGCAAGGGCCCCACCCGTCTCGCCGCTATAGCGGCGATCCACCCTCCCCATGAAGGGGAGGCAGATACCCCTAGGACGCCCCGGCCTTTTTCGCGAAGCCCCAGGCCGCCTTGGCCAGAGCCGGCACGCGGTCGGCGTTGGCGGCGGCGTGGGGGCTGTTGGCCGTGCCGTCGCGCACCCGGCCGACGATGCCTTGCAGGATGCCCGCCAGGCGGAAGGCGTTGTAGGCGAAGTACCAGTTCAGCTCCGGCAGGCCGTCGCGGCCGGTCAGGCGGCAGTATTCGGCGACATACTCCTCGACGGTCGGGATGCCGTGCGCCTTCAGGTCCGGCAGGGTCGAGATCGAGCCGTTCACCCAGTTCATCAGGAGGTAGCTGAAGTCGGCCAGTGGCTCGCCAAGGGTGGCCAGCTCCCAGTCGAGCACGGCGATCACCCGCGGCTCGGTGGGGTGCAGGGCCATGTTGTCCAGCCGGTAGTCGCCGTGGACGATGGAGGTGCGGGTCTGCTCGGGCGCGGTGGCCGGCAACCATTCGATCAGCCGCTCGACCTCGTCGATGTGCTGGGTCTCGGACGCCTTGTACTGCTTGGTCCAGCGGTCGATCTGGCGGAGCATGTAGTTGCCCGGCCGGCCGAAGTCCGACAGGCCGATGGCCTCGTGATCGGTGTTGTGCAGGTCGGCGAGCGTCTTCAGCTTGGCCATGTAGATGGCGTGGCGCTCGGCCGGCTCGTACTGCGGCAGCTGCTGGTCCCAGAGGATGCGGCCCTCGACCATGTCCATGATGTAGAACATGGTCCCGATCACGCCCTCGTCGGTGCAAAGGCCATAGGTCTTGGCCACCGGGAAGCCGGTCGGATAGAGCGCGGTGATCACCTTGTATTCGCGGTCGACGGCGTGGGCCGAGGGCAGGAGCTTGCCCGGCGGCTTCCTGCGCATGACGTATTTCTTGCCCGGCGTGACCAGCTGGTAGGTCGGGTTCGACTGGCCGCCCTTGAACTGGCGCACCTCCAGCGGACCGGCGTAGCCCTCCACATTGGCCTTCATCCAGGCGTCGAGCGCGGCCTCGTCGAACCTGTGGGACTCGGCCACCGGCTTGGTGCCGGTGTTCAGCTGTTCGCGCGCCTGCTCTTCGGCTTCAGCCATTTTCGCGTCCCTCCATACCTGATCTTCTAATTATTCTACCGACATGACCCTGCGGCCGGCAAGGCGCGCCAGCCGATGTCGCGCCGGCAGAAGCCGCCGGGCCAGTCGATGGCGTCGATCGCAGCGTAGGCCCGATCTCGCGCCTCGGCGAGGGTCGGCGCGCGTGCGCAGATGTTCAGCACCCGCCCGCCTGCGGCGCGCAGGGTCCCGTCGGCGTCGCGCCTGGTGCCGGCGTGGAAGACCACCACGCCCTCGCCGAAGTCCTGGTCGGCGCCGCGGATGACCGAGCCGGTCACCGGGCTTTCCGGATAGCCGTCGGCCGCCATCACCACGCAGATCGCGGCGTCGCCGCTCCAGACCGGCGCCGGCATCTGCGCCAGGCGCCCCTCGGCGCAGGCGGCCAGGTAGGGCAGGAGGTCGCTCTCCAGGCGCAGCATCAGCACCTGGCATTCCGGGTCGCCGAAACGGACGTTGAACTCCACCAGTTTGGGACCGTCCCGGGTGGCCATCAGCTCCACGAACAGCACGCCGCGATAGGGCGCGCCCTCCTCAGCGATCCCGGCGAAGGCCGGGCGCACCAGCCGCTCGTCGACCTGCGCGACCAGGGCGTCGGTGAACAGCGGCGCCGGCGAATAGGTCCCCATGCCGCCGGTGTTGGGCCCCTGCTCGCCGTCGAAGGCGCGCTTGTGGTCCTGGGCGCCGCCGAACAGCAGGCTGGTCTGGCCGTCGCAGAGGGCGAACCAGGAGCCGATCTCGCCCTCGAGAAACGCCTCCAGCACCACCCGCGCGCCCGCCGCCCCGAAGCGGCCGCCGAGCGCGTCGTCGATGGCGAACTCGGCCTCGGCGCGGTCTTGCGCGATCACCACGCCCTTGCCGGCCGCCAGGCCGTCGGCCTTGACCACATAGGGCGGGGTGAAACGATCCAGCGCCGCCTTGGCCGGCCCGGCCTCGTCGAACACCTCATAGGCGCCTGTAGGCAGGCCGTGGCGGTCGCAGAAGCCCTTGGTGAACGCCTTGGAGGATTCCAGCTGTCCGGCCTGGGCGACAGGGCCGAAGCAGGCGATCCCCCTGGCCGTCACCGCGTCGGCGACGCCGGCGGCGACGGCGCTCTCCGGGCCGATGACCACCAGGTCGGCGGCGATCTCTTCGGCCAGGGCGGCGATGGCGGGCGCGTCGGTGACGGCGACAGGACGGCATTCGCCGTGCGCCGCCATGCCGGGGTTGCCCGGCGCCATGACCAGGCGCGTCAGCAGCGGCGATTGCGCGATCTTCCACGCCAGGGCGTGTTCGCGACCGCCCGAACCGACAAGGAGAACCTTCATGGCCGCCGCCTTTGGCGCGCGGCGCGCAGGCGGTCAAGCCGAGGCGGCAGGGACACCGCCCGCCGCGAACCGGAAGGCCGGCCCCATCGGAGAGGTTCGCCCCCGCCGTCGGGCTCGCCGACCGAAAAAAGCACGCGATCGAGATGAAGCTTGGCGGTCAGGCGAGGGACTCGCACCTATATAAGGTTCAAGCTGCAGGAGCCTTCGATGAACAAGCTGGTCGCCGTTCTCTTCGTGATCGGGCTGGCCGGGATGGCCGCGTTCGCTGTCTTCGCGGTCCGCGCGGGCGGCGCCTTTGGCGGCGGTTGGGGCGACCTGCGGCCGATCATGCCCTTCGTGATCGGCGGCCTCGTGGTCGTCGGAGGATTGACAGGCGTGCTGATGTGGCTGGCCTTCTATTCCTCGCGCAAAGGCTATGACGATCCGTTCGACCTGGACGAGCCGCAGGATTGAAGCGGTGGTTCACGGCGTCCTTCGAGGAGCGCCTCGCACTCCTCGGGATGACCAGGCCAGAAAACGCAAACCCCTGGTCACGGTGAGGAGCGGCCGACCGGCCCGCGTCTCGAACCCCGCAAGGCCGCCCGGTGGATCTCAGGCGTCGACGTCCAGCGAATAGCCCGCCGAGCGCACCGTGCGGATGGGGTCGCCGGTGACCTCGCGGTTCAGCGCCTTGCGCAGGCGCCCGATGTGGACGTCGACGGTCCGCGCCTCGACATAGATGTCCGAGCCCCAGACCGCGTCCAGCAGCTGCTCGCGGCTGAACACCCGGCCGGGATTCTGCATCAGGTAGTCGAGCAGTCGGAACTCCGTCGGGCCCAGGTGCACCTCCTTGCCGGCGCGCTTCACCCGGTGGGCCACCCGGTCGACGATGATGTCGCCGCAGCGCACCTTATCGTCGGCCAGGCCCGGCCGCAGGCGGCGCAGCACCGCGCGGATGCGGGCGGCCAGCTCGCTCATCGAGAACGGCTTGACCACATAGTCGTCGGCGCCGGTGTCCAACCCCCGCACGCGGTCGGTCTCCTCGACCCGGGCGGTGAGCATGATGATCGGCAGGTTCCTGGTCTCGGCGCGGGCGCGAAGCCGGCGGCAGACCTCGATCCCGGAGACCTTGGGCAGCATCCAGTCGAGCAGGATCAGGTCGGGCATCGCCTCGTCGATCTGCACGAGCGCCTCCTCGCCGTCGCCGGCGATGGAGACCTGGTAGCCTTCCTTGTCGAGGTTGTACTGCAGGAGGGTGGCGAGGCTGTCCTCGTCCTCCACGACGAGCACGCGGGGGGCGGCCATCTAGTTCTGCTCCGGGGCTAGGGCGTCGGTCTTCGGCCGTTCGGCCTCGATGTTCCGGCCGGTCAGTTCGTAGTGCACGAACTCGGCGATGTTGGTGGCGTGGTCGCCGATGCGTTCCAGGTTCTTGGCGATGAACAGCAGGTGGGCGCCTGTGGTGATCGTGCGCGGGTCGCCCATCATATAGGTAAGCAGCTCGCGAAAGAGGCTGTTGTAGTGCTCGTCCACCTCGTCGTCGCGCGACCAGACGGCGACGGCCTTGTCGAGCACCCCGCCGGTGTAGGCGTCGAGCACGTCCTTCAGCCGGCCGGCGACCAGCTTGCCCATCCGCTCGATGGAGCGCGACAGCGGCAGCATCGGGTCGGCGTCGGCCAGCGCCAGGGTGCGCTTGGCGATGTTCTTGGCCAGGTCCCCGCAACGTTCCAGCTCGCCGGCGATCTTCATGGCGCAGACGGTGCGGCGCAGGTCGTTGGCCAGCGGCTGGCGCAGCGCGATCAACCGGATCGCGCGGTCCTCGATGTCGGCGTGCAGCTCATCGAGGCGCGTGTCGCGGGCCACCACCTGCTCGGCGGTGTGCGG
This sequence comes from Caulobacteraceae bacterium, assembly GCA_020852035.1. GTDB lineage: Bacteria > Pseudomonadota > Alphaproteobacteria > Caulobacterales > Caulobacteraceae > Phenylobacterium. The sequence continues at coordinate 1,554 of JADZBR010000248.1, read as the reverse complement.
GTCGCGCTTGACGATGATGCCGATGGCGTCGGCCACCTGGGCTTCGGCGAGCCCCCCCATGCGGGCGACCTCGGCGGCCACCGTGTTGAGGTCGTCGTCGTAGGATTTGACGATGTGATCGCTCATCGCGCCCTCACCCGAACCGGCCGGTGATGTAGTCGAGTGTGCGCTGATCCTTCGGATTGGTGAACATATCGGCCGTCGGGCCCACCTCCACCAGCTTGCCGAGATGGAAGAACGCCGTGGTCTGCGAAACCCGCGCGGCCTGGGCCATCGAGTGGGTGACGATGACGATGCAGAACTCCTGCCGCAGCTCGTCGATCAGTTCCTCGATGCGGGCGGTGGCGATGGGATCGAGCGCCGAGCAGGGCTCGTCCATCAGGATCACCTCCGGCTCCACCGCGATGGCGCGGGCGATCACCAGGCGCTGCTGCTGGCCGCCGGAGAGACCCATGCCGGGCTGGTGCAGGCGGTCGGCGACCTCGTTCCAGAGGCTGGCGCGCTTCAGCGACTTCTCGACGATGGCTTCCAGCTCGGCCTTGCTCGACGCCAGGCCGTGGATGCGCGGGCCATAGGCGACATTCTCGAAGATGGTCTTGGGGAACGGGTTGGGCTTCTGGAACACCATGCCGACCCGCGCGCGCAGCACCACGGGGTCGAGGCCCTGGTCGTTGACGTCCTCGCCGTCGATCTCGATGCGGCCGGTGACGCGGGCGCCCTGGATGGTGTCGTTCATCCGGTTGATGCAGCGCAGGAACGTGGACTTGCCGCAGCCGGAGGGGCCGATCAGGGCGGTCACCGAGCGGTCGGCCACGTCCAGGCCGACATCGAACAGCGCCTGCTTGTCGCCGTAGAAGACGTTCACGTCACGCGCCGAGACCTTCACGCCTTGGCTGGGTGCGGCGGCGTGGGCGGGATCGACCTGCATGTGCAGCCCCGGCGGGGGCTCGGACTGGACCATGACTTTCCTTGCGTCTTTCGCGTCCTGCGGCTGCATCCCTACCACCTCCGCTCGAAGCGGCGGCGCAGGAGAATGGCCGCGGCGTTCATCACCAGCATGAAGGCCAGAAGCACGATGATGGCGCCGGCGGTGCGTTCATGGAACGCCCGCTCGGAGGCGTTCTCCCAGATGAACACCTGCACCGGCAGGACCGTGGCCGAGCCGGTGATGCCGTCAGGCAAGCTGGGAACGAAGGCGACCATGCCGATCATCAGCAGCGGCGCGGTCTCGCCCAGCGCGTGCGCCAGCGAGAGGATGGAGCCGGTCATCATGCCGGGCATGGCCAGCGGCAGGACGTGGTGGAACACCGTCTGGGTCTTGGAGGCGCCGACGCCCAGCGCCGCCTCGCGGATGGAGGGCGGCACGGCCTTCAGCGAGGCGCGGGTGGCGATGATCACCGTCGGCAGGGCCATCAGGGCCAGCACGATCCCGCCGACCAGCGGCGAGGACCTGGGGATCGCCAGCCAGTTGATGAACACCGCCAGGCCGAGCAGGCCGTAGACGATGGAGGGCACCGCCGCGAGGTTGTTGATGTTGACCTCGACGATGTCGGT
>JADZBR010000247.1 GCA_020852035.1 Caulobacteraceae bacterium | reverse complement strand
TGCGATCATGATCATGATCACGATCACCACCACGATCATGATCACCACGACCACATCCACGACGCCGGCGTGCGTGGGATCTCGCTGGTCACCGACAAGCCGCTGAACGCCAACAAGATCACCCGCTGGCTGAACGACCTGCTGCAGCTGCAGGGCCCGGACATCCTGCGCGCCAAGGGCATCCTCTCGATCGAGGGCGACGACCGGCGCCTGGCCTTCCAGGCCGTGCACATGATCCTGGAGGGCGACTTCCAGCGCGACTGGCGCGAGGGCGAGGAACGCACCAGCCGCATGGTGTTCATCGGCCGCAACCTCAACGAGGCGCAGTTGCGCGCCGGCTTCGAGAGCTGCGCGGCCTGATCGATCCCAACTTCCGATCATTCCCGCGAAAGCGGGAACCCAGGCTTTTTTGGGGTTGCCGGAAGCCGCGGGCGCCCTTCGATAAAACACCTGGGTCCCCGCTTTCGCGGGGATGATCGGGACGGGAATGGGGCAATGAAAAACCCGCCCAGCTTTCGCTGAGCGGGTCTCGAAACTCAGGTCTGTCCGAAGCGCCTAGAGCTCTTCGTTGATCAGGGCGACCTGATAGTAGCCGTCTTCCTGCAGCTTGTTCATCACCGCCATGAAGTCGCCGTAGCGCACGTCGCGGTCGCCGCGGATGTAGACGCGTTCCTCGGTCGGGTTCGGCACCGCCAGGATGCGGGCGAGGTCGCCGGAGAGGCCATCGAGGGTGGTCGGCTGCTCGCCGATGAACAGCGTCCCGCCGCGCTGGATCGACACGAAAGTCGGTTCCTTGACGATGGTCCCCGGCGGCGGCGGCTGGGCCGGCGGCAGGTCGAGCTTGATCGAGACGGTGGCGACCGGGATCGACACCATGAAGATGATCAGCAGCACCAGCATCACGTCGACGAAGGGCGTCACGTTGATGTCGCTGTTCTGGCCGAGGTCGAACTTCTTGCCGCCTCCGCCGCCGCCCAGTTTGGCGCCCATATGGTCGTCCTTCTCCGCCGGCCGGTCAGGGCCGCTTGTCTTAAACTCGCGATCACCCATTGCGTGGCCACGAGCGATTGTAAAGCCCTGAGCGCGCGCCGCGGCTGGGCGAATGCGCGCCGGACGGCTATGGCGGGGCCATGACGCTGGATTTCGACGCCTATGTGACCGCCGCCCTCTTCGACCCCGCCGGCAAGACGCTGTTCGCGCTCGGCGACGGGACGGTCCGCGGCGAGGGAGGTGAGGTCGCGCAGGCGCACGACGGGGCGATTCTCTGCGCCGCCGCCCACCCGCAGGGCGGCGTGCTCACCGGCGCCGACGACGGGCGCCTGGCCTGGACCCGCGAGGGCGCGACCCAGGAACTGGCGGCCCTGCCGGGCAAGTGGATCGAGGCGGTGGCGGCCAGCGCGGAGTCCGGCCTGATCGCCTTCGCCGCCGGCCGCGAGGCGCATGTGCGCGACAGCCGGGATGCGACCTTCGCGCGCACCTTCGCCCACGAGAAGTCGGTGGCCGACCTTGCCTTCGACCCCAAGGGCCGGCGCCTGGCCTGCGCCACCTATGGCGGGGTGCAGCTGTGGTACGCCCGCGTGGCCGACCAGAAGCCTCAAGGGCTGAAGTGGGCCGGCAGCCACGTGGTGGTGGCCTGGAGCCCGGACGGCCGGTTCATCCTCTCGGCCATGCAGGAGAACCAGCTGCATGGGTGGCGGCTTTCCGACGCCAAGGACATGCGCATGGGCGGCTATCCCTCGAAGGTGAAGAGCCTGGCCTTCCTGTCGAAGGGCGCCCTGCTGGCCACCTCCGGCGCCAACGGGGCGGTGCTGTGGCCGTTCGTCGGCGCCAACGGCCCGATGGGCAAGGAAGCGGCCGAGATCGGCTTCGACCAGGCGGCGACGGTCGCCCGCGTGGCGGCGACGCCGGACGCCGGCGTCCTGGCGGCCGGGCTGGACGACGGCCGCGTCTGGGCCTGCGAGGTGAAGTCCGGGCGCCTGCACCCCGTGAAATCGGAGAAAGGCGCGGCGATCACCGCGCTCGCGCTCACCCCGAAGGGCGATCGCCTCGCCTGGGGCGACGAGGACGGCGGCGCGGGCGTCGCCGACCTGCCGCCGCTCGCCGCTTGACGGCGGGGCGCGGCTGATCGACGTGATGGCGGGTCAGTCGGGGATCGGATGAGCGACAGCCGCGCCAAGCCCAGAAAGCCCGCTCGCCCGCGCGGCGGCTTCGGCCGCTTCCTGCGCACGCTCTTCGTCTGGGGCGTGATGCTGTTCGTGGTCGCGCCGGTCGCCCTGGTGGCGATTTACCGGTTCGCGCCGCCGCCGATCACCTATCTGATGGTCCAGCGGGTAGTCGAGGGCAAGGGCCTGGACCGTCGCTGGCGCGACATCGACCGCATCTCACCCCGCCTGGTCCGCGCGGTGATCGCCGCCGAGGACGCGCGCTTCTGCGAGCACAAGGGCTTCGACGTCGAGGCCATCGAGAAGGCGATGGAAGCCAACGCCAAGGGCCGCAAGCTGCGGGGCGGCTCCACCATCAGCCAGCAGACCGCCAAGAATGTCTTCCTGTGGCCGGGGCGGTCCTGGGTGCGCAAGGGCTTCGAAGCCTATTTCACCGTCCTGATCGAGATCGGCTGGGGCAAGCGGCGGATCATGGAGGTCTATCTGAACTCCATCGAATGGGGGCCGGGCGTCTATGGCGCGGAGGCCGCCGCGCGGAAGAACTTCAAGACCAGCGCGTCCGACCTTTCCGCCGCCCAGGCCGCGCGGCTGGCGGCGATCCTGCCCAGCCCCCTGAAATGGCGCGCCGCCAAGCCCGGCCCCTATGTGCGCAAGCGCTCCTCGCGGATCGGCGCGGCGGCGGGCACGGTGCGGCGCGATGGCCTGGCGGGCTGTGTCCTGAAATAGCCCCAGCCCGGATGGAATCCGCGTTTCCAGAGGTGTAGACGGTGTCGTCCTGCCCCTCGAAGGGCGAAAACCAGACATAAGCTTTCGAGGGAGGGCTCATGCGCGTCGGCGTGCCATCCGAAATCAAGCCGGATGAATACCGCGTGGGCCTGACGCCCACGGCCGTCCGTGAATACGTCACCCGCGGCCACCAGGTGCTGGTCCAGACCGGCGCGGGCCTGGGCGCCGGCTATGCCGACGAAGCCTTCACCAAGGCGGGCGCCAAGATCGCACCGGACGCGGCGGCGGTGTTCGAAGGCGCCGACATGATCGTCAAGGTCAAGGAACCGCAGCCCTCGGAATGGGTGCGGCTGACCGACCGGCACATCCTCTTCACCTACCTGCACCTGGCGCCCGACCCGAAACAGGCCGAAGGGCTGCTCAGGGCCGGCTGCGCGGGGATCGCCTACGAAACCGTCACGGACTCCCGCGGCGGCTTGCCGTTGCTGGCCCCCATGTCGGAAGTCGCCGGCCGCATCGCGGTCTTCTCCGCCGGCGAGACCTTGCTGAAGCACAACGGCGGCATGGGCCTCTTGATCTCCGGCGTCCCCGGCGTGCCCCCGGCCCGCGTCTGCGTGCTGGGCGGCGGGGTGGTCGGCTCCAACGACGCGCGGATGGCCATCGGCCTGGGCGCCGAGGTGGTGGTGCTGGAGCGCTCGATCCCCCGCATGCGCGAGTTGGACGACATGTTCCTGGGCCGCATCCTGACCCGCTACTCCACCCTCGACGCGGTCGAGGAGGAGGTCCTGAAGGCCGACGTGGTGATCGGCGCGGTGCTCACCGCCGGCGCCGCGGCGCCCAAGCTGGTCACCCGCGAGCACCTGAAGGCGATGAAGACCGGCTCGGTGCTGGTCGACGTCTCCATCGACCAGGGCGGCTGCTTCGAGACCAGCCGGCCGACCACCCACGCCGAGCCGACCTATGTGGTCGACGGCGTGGTCCACTACTGCGTGGCCAACATGCCGGGCGCGGCGCCCCGCACCTCCTCCGAGGCGCTGGTCCACGCCACCCTCTCCTTCGGCCTGGCCCTGGCCGACAAGGGCCTGGACGCCCTGAAGGCCGACCATCACCTGGCCAAGGGGCTCAATGTGCTGAAGGGCGAGGTCACCCATCCGGCGGTGGCCCAGGCGCTCGGCAAGCCGTTCGTCGATCCGTTCGGGGTGTGGGCGTAGAGGTCCTGCGTCCCCACGGGTCTGGCTTCGCCAGCCCGAGGGCAGGCTTCGAGACGGCCTTCGGCCTCCTCAGGATGACGAATTCAGCACAAACCGCGTCATGGTGAGGAGCGCGCAGCGCGTCTCGAACCACGCAGGGCGCATCCGCACTTGCCAACAGCGCCGCTTGGCGCGATCTAGCGCCCCGAAGGCGGTCCCCTGAAAGGGGGCCAAGAGGGAACGGGGTGAGACACCCCGGCTGTGCCCGCAACTGTAAGCGGCGAGCCTCCCGTCCGACCGCGCGAGCGGCGCCACTGGGCTTTGAGTCCGGGAAGGCGAGGACCGGGGGCCGTGACCCGCGAGCCAGGAGACCTGCCGCCTTCCGTCGCTCGACCGGGGTCCGGGACCAGGCCATCGGCGCGGGAAGGCGTTTCACCTTCCGTAGCAGCGACTTCGCATGGCCCCGCCGTCCGGGCCGGTCGCTCTCGCCTCGCCCGATGGCCTCGGGGCCAGGCCCGGAAGGACTCAACGCGCCATGAAGCGCCTCCTCCTCTCGACCGCGGGCCTCGCGCTCGCGCTTTCCACCCCCGTCCTGGCCGACAGCTCCGTCGGCGAACTGGTGGTCACCGCCGCCCGCCTGCCGGCCGATCCGGCCGAGATCACCGGCGCGCGGATCATCGACCGTCAGGAGATCGAAGCCCGCCAGGCGGTGTTCGCCACCGATGTGCTCAGCCTCGTGCCGGGAATCAGCGTCGCCCGCACCGGCGCCTTCGGCGGGACCGCCGCCCTGCGCATCCGCGGCGCCTCGCCGGACAAGACCCTGGTGCTGATTGACGGCGTGCCCCTGAACGACCCCTCCGATCCCAACGGGACCTACGACTTCTCCAGCCTTCAACTGGACGACATCGAGCGCATCGAGGTGCTCTCCGGCCCGCAGAGTTCGCTCTGGGGCTCGGACGCCATCGGCGGGGTCGTCTCGCTCACTAGCCGCGAGCTCGACGGTTGGCGGGTGATGGCCGAGGGCGGCTCGTTCTCCACCTTCCACGGCTCGCTCGCCGCCGGCGTCGCCGACGAGACCCGCGCCCTGGGCGTCAGCCTGGCCGGTTATCGCTCGGACGGAATCTCCAAGGCCGACAAGGACGACGGTGCGACCGAGAAGGACGGCTTCGAGACGGTCACCGCCTCGGTCAACGGCCGCCTGACGGTGAGCGACCGCCTGAGCCTCGACGGCCGGGTCCGCTACACCGACACCGACACCGAGATCGACGGCTTCCCAGCCCCCGCCTATCTGCTGGGCGACACGCCGGACCGCTACAGGAGCCAGACCTGGTCCGGCTTCGGCCGTGCGAAGCTCAAGGGCGTCGTCGGTCTTGACCATGAGCTCAGCGTCAGCGCCTACGACATCGACCGCGAGAACCGCTCCGACTTCCCATCCCGCTACACGGCCGACAGCCAGACCTACCGCTGGCTCGCGCGGCGCGGCGAGATGACCGATCCCTGGAGCTTCGCGCTCGGCCTTGAGCGCGAGGAGGCGGGCGCCGACCTCGACGGCCGGGCCGATGTCGACGCCGGCGCCACCGCCGGCTTCGGCGTCGCGCGCTTCCGCCCGTCGGACCGCTTCGCCGTCACCGCCAGCCTGCGCCACGACGACACCGACGACTACGGCGGGCGCACCACCGGGCGCCTCTCGCTGGCCGGCCAGATCGCGCCGGGCCTGACCTTGACGGCCTCGGCCGGGACAGGCTTCAAGGCGCCGACCATCAGCCAGATCGTCTGCGACTTCTGCTTCGCCCCGCCCGTGCCGCTGAAGGCGGAGAAGGCCGAGGGCTACGATCTGCGCCTCGGCTGGCGCTCGCCGGACGGCCGGTGGGGCGCCGCGGCCACCGCCTACAAGCTGAGCGTCAAGGACCAGATCGCCTACGTCGCCAGCCGCTACATCAACATCGCCCGCACCCGCAGCCAGGGCCTGGAGCTGGAAGCCGACGCGGCGCTGACCGAGGCCGTCCGGCTGAAAGCTTCCTATGCCTTCACTGAAGCGGAGGACCGCTCGACGGGTCTCGACCTGTTGCGCGTGCCGCAGCGCTCAGGGGCGATCAGCCTGCTCTACGACGACGGCAAGTGGGACGGCGCCCTGACCTTGCGCGGCGAGTCGAGCCAGGCCGACACCGCCCGCGACGGCTTCTCGCGCATCAGCCGCGACGGCTTTGCGGTGGTCGATGTCGCGGCCGGCTATGCGGTCAATGAGCGGATCAAGCTCACCACCCGCATCGAGAACCTGACCGGGACCGACTACCAGGAGACCTTCGGCTACGGCGAGCCGGACACGGCGGTCTACGTCGGGGTGCGGCTGCGGAACTAGGAGCCCGAGCCTTTCCCCAGATTCCGCTCATTCCCGCGAAAGCGGGAACCCAGGTGTTTTATCTAAAGGCCTTGGCGTTTCCGGTTGAACCAAAAAGCCTGGGTCCCCGCTTCCGCGGGGATGATCGGGAGTGGAAGATCGCAAGCCGCGCGGCCTGTAGCTCAGGCGGCCGCCCAGCGGCGGGGGTCGAGGGCGACCGGGTCGTCCAGGGCCATGTCGTCCCAGTCCAGATCCGGCGGCGGGCTCGACGCCGCCGCGATCACCGCCGACATCTCCGAGGAGGAGGTGACGCCGACGAGGACGGCGGATGCTTCGGGGCGCGAGAGCGCGAAGCCGAGCGCGGCCTGCAGCGGGTCGGAGCGGCCTTCGGCGATCATCCGGCGGGCGCGCGACAGGCGCCCGGCGGCGCCCTTCAGCTGCGCCGGCACCCGATCGGGCGGCAGGAAGAGCAGGCCGTTCAGGAAGATCGAGCGCAGATGCACCTCAACGCCCATCTCCGCCACGGCGGCGAGGGTGCCGTCGAGCAGCAGGCGCTGGTCGAGCAGGCTGGCGGGCGCCTGCAGCACATCGGGGCGGAAGCGGCGGGCCATGCCCAGCGGGTCGTCCGAGGCGTAGAGCGACAGGCCGATGCGGCGGCAGAAGCCGGTGTCCTTCATCACCCGCAGGCGGTCCCAGAGTTCGGGGCCGTGCGGGCCGAGCAGATCGGCGGCCGAGGCGACCAGGATGGTGTCGACGCTCTGCAGCTTCATGCGCGCGAGCGTGGCGAGGATTTCGGCTTCCACGTAGTCAGGCCCACGCTCGGGGCGCGGGGCGCGGATGGCGGTGCGGAAAGGATTGGGACGCGGCAGGATCTCGCCCAGCACGCTCTCGCCGCGAGCGCTCGCGCCCGAGGCGTCGAACACCGGCAGGGCCGCGCGGGCGGCGATGGCCAGGATGTCGCCGGCTTCCTGCTCGGGCGAGCGGCCACGGTGGCCCGGGCCGGCGCTGTCGAGCCCGAACTGGGCCGCGCCGAAACCGAGCTTTGAGGTGGGGCAGGTCATGCGGTTCTTGCTTGGCTCGCCGTGAACTTGAGGCGGCACCATGCGCAGCCAGACCTAAAGAAGCCGTATCCAGAGGGTTTAGCGGGAGTTAAGGGACGAGGGATGCTGGATGAGCTCCCATCCTGGCCGATCTTCGGTCTCGCCGACGATATGCGCCCGGCGCTGCGCACGGCGCGCGAGGCGGGGAAGGCGGCGGCCCTGGTCACCCTGATCCGCGCCGAAGGCGGCAGTCCAAGGCCGGTGGGCACGCAGATGGTGTTCGCCGAGGGGCTGGTGGCGGGTCATCTGTCCGGCGGCTGCGTGGAAGGCGACGTGGCCCTGCACGCCGGGGCGTGTCTGGCGGACGGCGAGCCGCGCCGGCTGATCTACGGCGAAGGCAGCCCGTGGCCGGACATCCGCCTGCTGTGCGGGGCGGGGATCGAGCTGCTGGTCGAACGGATCGCGCCGGACGACGCGGCGCTGGCGGACCTGCTCGCCGCCTGGGAGGCGCGCCGACCCATAGCCTGGCTCACCGACGGCAGGCGGCGCGAGGTCCAGCCCGCCGACCGGCAGCGTCCCTGGGAAGGTTCGGCCGCTCGGGTCCATGAGCCGACCTTCCGGCTGATCGTGACCGGAAGCGACCCATCCGCGCTGGCCGTCGCCTCTCTGGGCGCGCAGACCGGGTTCGAGACCACCCTGATCCGCCCCAACGGCCCGCTGGAGCCGCCGCCGCTGAGCGATGTCGCCTACCGTCGCGACCCGGTCGGCGCCGCCCTCGCCGCCATCGGCCTCGACCGCTGGACGGCGGTGGCGACCGCCACCCACGACATGGACCACGACCAGGCCGCACTCGCCGTCGCCCTGCCGTCGGAGGCTTTCTACGTCGGCCTGCTCGGCGCGCGTTCGCGGTTGCCGGAGCGGCTGGACCGGCTGCGGGCGGCGGGCGTCTCCCCGGCCGATCTGGCGCGGCTGCATGCGCCGATCGGGCTCGACCTCGGTGGCAAGGCGCCGTGGGAGGTGGCGGTGGCGGTGATCGCCGAGATCATGGCCGCCCGCTATGCGCGGGGCAGCGGCAGCACCTCGACCGGGTCGCCGGCCGCGGCGGCCGCGGCGTCGGCCGGGCGGCGCAACAGCGCGTCGGCGGCGGCGAAGACGCTGACCAGCGAAGAGTCCTGATCGCCCAGCGGGGTCGCCGTGCGGCCGGCCGCGTCCTCGCCCAGCACCGCCCGCATCCAGTGTTCGCGCGGGCCGTTGGCGGCGAGCGGCTGTGTCGTGCGGGCTCTCGCCAGCGCGGGGCCGGGCGGCTCGCCTTGCAGCGCGCGGAGTATGGGCTTCAGGAAGAGCTCCGCGCAGGCCATCGCCGAGGCTGGATTTCCCGGCAGGCCGAGCCAGCGGCGGCCGTCCTCGAAGGTCCCGAAGAAGGTCGGCTTGCCGGGACGCATGGCCAGGCTCTCGACGGCCAGCGTCAGGCCGAGCCGCCGACCGGCCTGGCGCACCAGATCGTGGTCGCCCACCGAGGCGCCGCCGATGGTGACGATCAGGTCGGCCGAGACGCCGTCCAGCTTGGCGAGCAAGGCGTCCATGTCGTCGCCGGCCACCTGCCGTTCGGCTGTCGCGCCGACGCTTTCGGCGAGGGCGATCACCGCCGGGCCGCCGGAGTCGAAGATCTGATAGGGCCCGGGCGTCGATCCGGCCGCCGCCAGTTCCTCGCCGGTGGAGAGCAGCAGCACGCGCGGCCTGCGGGCGACCGCGATCTCGGCCCGGCCGCTGGAGGCCGCCAGCGCCAGCCGCCAGGGGTCGAGCCGCTGGCCGGCCTGCAGCAGGGCGGCTCCGGCGGCGAAGTCGAGGCCCCGGCGGCGGACGTAGGTCCCGGCTTCGGTCTTCGGGACCTCGACCAGGTCGCCGTCCCGCGTCGCGTCCTCCTGGATGACGATGGCGTCCGCCTCGGCGGGGATCGGCGCGCCGGTGAAGATGCGCACCGCCGCGCCCTTCGGCATCGCGCCCTCGAAGGCCCGGCCGGCGGCGCTCTCGCCGGCGATGGCCAGGCGCCCCGGCGTCTCGGCGGCGCGCACGGCCCATCCGTCCATCGCCGAAGCGTCGAACGGCGGCTGGTCGCGCCCGGCGCGCACGTCCTCGGCCAGCACGCGGCCGGCGGCGGCGGCGAGCGGGACGGTCTCGGCGCCGAGCGGGGCGCAGGCGGCGAGCATCCGCTCGCGCGCCGCCTCGACGGGCGCCAGCTTCACGGCGCGCGCCAGTCGCCGGAGGCGCCGCCGGACTTTTCCATCAGGCGCACGGCCTCGATGACCATGCCCTTCTCGGCGGCCTTGAGCATGTCGTAGAGCGTCAGGCAGGCGACGGAGACGGCGGTCAGGGCCTCCATCTCGACGCCGGTCTGGCCGGAGGTGCGCACGCGGGCGGTGACCTCCAGCCCTTCGTCGAAGGGCTCCACGCGGACCTCGACCTTGCTGAGGGCCAGGGGGTGGCAGAGGGGGATCAACTCGGCGGTCCTCTTGGCGGCCATGACGCCGGCGATCTCGGCGACGGCGCGCACCTCGCCCTTCTTGCCTTCGCCGGAGAGGGCGAGCTGCAGGGTTTCCGGCGACATCCGCACCCGGCCGACCGCCACCGCCTCGCGGGCGGTCACGGCCTTGTCCGAGACGTCGACCATGCGGGCGCGGCCGGTCTCGTCGATGTGGGTGAGGCGGCTCACGTCTCGAGCAGGCGCGGCATGAGTTCGACCATGTTGCAGGGCTTGTGGCGGCTGTCGAGCTGGGCGGAGATCACCTTGTCCCAGCCGTCCTTCACCTCCCCGTTCGAGCCCGGCAGGCAGAAGACGAAGACCCCGCCGACGATGCCGGCCGTCGCCCGCGACTGCAGGGTGGAGAGGCCGACGGACTGGTAGCTGACCAGGTGGAAGACCACCGAGAAGCCGTCGATCTTCTTGTCGAAGAGGGGCTCGACGGCCTCGGGCGTCACGTCGCGGCCGGTGATGCCGGTGCCGCCGGTGGTGACGATGGCGTCGACGTCGCCGCTGGCGACCCAGGTCTTGATCTGGGCGCGGATGGCCTCGACGTCGTCGGGCACGATCTCCTTGGCCGCCAGCACGTGGCCGGCGCCGGTCACCCGCTCGGCCAGCAGGTGGCCGGAGGTGTCGCTCTCCTCATCGCGGGTGTCGGAGATGGTCAGCACGGCGATCCGCACCGGGGTGACCGGCTGGCTCTCGTCGTACTTGCCGCCGGGGACGATGGCGTTCATGCGAACCTCCAACTTTCCGCTCATCCCCGCGGAAG
>JADZBR010000246.1 GCA_020852035.1 Caulobacteraceae bacterium | reverse complement strand
CCGACGGTCACGTCGCCGGCGCCGGCGATGTCGATGCTGACGTGGTTCAGCGCCAGGCCCCGCAGGTCCACCTCGCCGGAGCCGGCGATGTCGATGTCGGAACGGTCGGCCGAACCCGAGGCGGTGATCTTGCCCGAACCGGACATATCGAGGCTCAGCTCGTCCTGCTGGTAATTGAGGATGGTCAGGTTCTGCGAGCCGCGCACCGAGAACGAACGGGTGTCCGGGCCGGTCATGACGATCTGCAGCCGCCCGCCGCCGTAGCGGCCCCATCCGTGATAGCCGGGCAGGCTGATCTCGCCGCCCCGCACCTCGATGCGATCGACGATCTCCTTCGGGCCGGTGATCTTCAGGCTGCCCTGCGGCGCCTGGGTGTAGGTGACGTCGGCGGGGACGTTGATCTCCACCTCCCGCGCGCCGGTGAAGGCGATGTCGCGGGTGGTCGACGGACCGTCCCAGTCGGCGCGGCTCCAGCGACGGTGGTCGCGGTCGTGGTCCTGGTCCCAGTTGTCGCCGGTCCAGTTCCAGCGCCAGTTGTTCCTGGCGAGGTCGGCGCCGCCGAGGGCGCTGACGATGGCGAAACAGGCCACGCAGAGCACGAAGCTGGCGACCGAGACGATGATCAGCAAGCGAACCATGATTGGCGCCCCTTAAGCTTGCGGTTCGAGGGCCGGCTTCAGAAGCCGGTAGTGAAGGCGGCCGTACCAGACCAGGGCGTTGACCAGGCCGATGGTGATCAGGGTGAGCACCGCGGCGGCCGAGGCCCCGCCGGCCATCAGGCCGATGCCGGCGAAGATCGCGCTGGCGACCCCGCCCGGGAAATCCACGAACGGCCCGGCGGCGAACACCGCCCCGCCCGCGAAGAAGATGGCGATGGCCGCGACATAGAAGCCGAACAGGGCCCCGACCACGCCGAGCAGAATCGGCAGCAGGACAATGATGTCGATCGCGCCCAGGCCCAGGACCGCGAACACGGCGCCGGCGGCGGCGGAAGGCGTCTTCTCCTCGCTCCAGGCTTTCACCCCCGCCTCGGCGCGCAGTTCGCGGGCCAGCCGGCGGGGATCGCCCAGCGCCTCGGCCACCTCGGCCTCGGTGCGGCCGGCGGCGACGCCGTCGGCGAAGTGGGTGGCGTAGTCGGCAACGATCTCGTCGATGGTCGACTTGGGCAGGCCGTCGAGGCCCAGCCTGAGCTGGGCGAGAAACAGGTCGCTGGTCATGCGGCGGCTCCCAGGATGTCTTCCACCGCCTTGGTGAAGGCCAGCCACTCGGCCTTCTGGGCCGTGAAGCTGGCCCGGCCGCGCTCGGTGAGTCGGTAGTATTTGCGCGGCGGGCCGGAGGGGCTCTCGACCAGATAGGTCTCGACCAGCCCGTCGGTCTGCATGCGCCGCATCAGCGGATAGATGGTTCCCTCGCCCATATCGATGTCCTTGGCCAGACGGCTCGCGATCTCATAGGCGTAGTTGTCGCCCCGGCTGAGGAGCGCGAGCACGCAAAGCTCGAGCACCCCTTTCTTCAACTGGATCTGGATGGTTTCCGGCACGACGGTTCGCTCCATGACAAGATACCGGGTAACGCAAGCTAGTGATCAACACAAGATACCATTTTGTAATGGATACCTTGCGACGCCCGTTTGCGCCGCCGTCCGAGAGGCGTGCTACCTTGCCGACGAGAGCACGGGAGCGCGCGCATGATCCGGCGGACCTTCATCGCCCTGGCGACGTCGGCCTTCGCCTCGCCCGCCCTGGCGCAGGAGAACCGCACCGAGCGTGTCAGGTTCGACAAGGGCGCGACCGCCAAGGTCATCAAGGGGTCGATCCGGGGCTACGGCGGCGTGAACTACCTGGTCGGCGTGCGCGCCGGACAGACGCTCAGCTTCACCCTGACCACCAGCAATCCCTCCAACTACATGAACGTCACCGGCCCGGCGGACCGGGAGCCGATGTTCATCGGCGCGGCGGCCGGCGGCGACTTCACCACCGACGCCGACATGGGCGGGGACTACGAGGTGGACGTCTATCTGATGCGCAACGCCGCGCGGCGGAACGAGACGGCCGACTACACCCTGACGATCTCGGTGCGCTGACCGTGCGGACGGCGGCCAGGCTCATCGCCCGGGCGTTCTGGATATTCCTCGGGCTCTACGCCGCGGCGCTGGCGATCTTCGTGATCTTCACCTTCGGGCTGTTCGGCCAGGACAAGGTTCCCCTGGCGGGCATCTTCCTGATCCTGCTGGGCGTGCCGTGGGTCCAGCTGGGCGGCGTCCCCGACGCGGTCGGGCCGTGGTTCGCGGTGATCGCGCCGGTCGGCAACCTGGCGCCGCTGGCCTGGGCGGCGCTGTTCGCCCGGCGCATGGCCTGAGGATCGCGACGATCCGTCGCCCCGCCCGGCGGTCGACCGATTCGCGCCCCGCCTGGCGCGCGAGGCCGCCCGATCGGCGCCCGGCGGCTCCAGCTGGAGCCGCGACTCCCCGGCGGGGCAAGTCGGCCGCCTCCCCCGCAAGCCCCGGTTCGCACCGGCGGAAGCGCCCGCCGGACCAACTTGAGAATCACTCGCAGTCCAGGAGCCCGCCGGCGGCCTTGGCAAGGCGATATCCAGCGCGTATGCACCCCCGCGAACGGCGTTGGGGCGCGCGCTGGACCTTGCGCGCCTTTGCGACATGTGGACGAAGAGGGACATGAGCCGAGTTTTCGAGGGGATGCGGGCGCGCGCTGCGGGTCTCGTGACGGCCGCGGGGGCCATGTTCGGGGGCGCGAGCGCCTTCGCCGAAGAGCTGAGGGGTCAGCCGACGCCGGGCGGCATCGGCCTGCAGCCGGCGGCCGCGCCGCTGAAGCACCACGTGCACTTCTTCCACGACATGATCCTGATGCCGATCATCACGGTCATCACCCTGTTCGTGCTGGCGCTGCTGATCTGGGTGATCGTGCGCTACAACAAGCGCGCCAACCCGGCGCCGGCGCGCTGGAGCCACAACACCCTGGTGGAAGTGATCTGGACGGTGGTGCCGGTCCTGATCCTGATGTTCATCGCCATCTTCTCGTTCCGGCTGCTGTTCGAGTATCACGACACCCCGAAGGTGGACGTGACGGTCAAGGCGACCGGCTACCAGTGGTACTGGGGCTATGAGTATCCCGACCAGAACATTTCGGAGTTCATCTCCAACGTGCTTCCCGAAGAAGAAGCCAAGAAGCGCGGCGTGCCCTATCGTCTGGCGGCCAATGAGCCGGTCGTGGTGCCGGTGAACAAGGTGGTGCGGGTGCTGGTCACCGGCGCCGACGTGATCCACGCCTTCGCCCTGCCGGCCTTCGGCCTGAAGACCGACGCCGTGCCGGGCCGCATCAGCGAAACCTGGTTCAAGGCCGAGCGCACCGGCACGTTCTACGGTCAATGCTCGGAACTCTGCGGCGTCGACCATGCCTTCATGCCGATCGAGATCAAGGTGGTGACCCAGCCGGAGTTCGACGCCTGGGTGGCCTCCAAGGGCGGCGGCGCGCCGGCCCCGGCGCCGAACAACGCGGCCGCGCCCGCCGCCGGCGGCGATCCCGCTGACGCCGCCGGCGCCGCCCCGATCAATCCGGCCGCGCCGGCTCCGGCCGCGCCCGACCCCAGTTCCACGACGGCTCCGGCTGCGCCTGGCGCGCCGGCCGCCCAGCAGTAGGATGCGCGAGATGGCTCACGCCGCCGCAGACGATCATCACCACGACGCCGACCACAAGCCGGGCTTCTTCACCCGCTGGTTCTTCTCCACGAACCACAAGGACATCGGCACCCT
>JADZBR010000245.1 GCA_020852035.1 Caulobacteraceae bacterium | reverse complement strand
TCGGGCGGCAAGGTCATCCGCGAGATCGTCGAGGTCTCGGGCGCCAAGGTCGACATCGGCGAGGACGGCACCATCAAGATCGCCGCCGCCGACCAGGCCAAGATCGACGCCGCCCGCGACTGGATCAAGTCCATCGCCTCGGAGCCGGAGATCGGCGCTATCTACACCGGCAAGGTGGTCAAGGTGGTCGACTTCGGCGCCTTCGTGAACTTCTTCGGCGCCAAGGACGGCCTGGTCCACGTCTCGCAGATCTCGAGCGAGCGCGTGGCCAAGGTCTCCGACGTGCTGTCGGAAGGCCAGCAGGTGAAGGTCAAGCTCCTCGGCTTCGACGACCGCGGCAAGACGCGCCTGTCGATGAAGGTCGTCGACCAGGAAACCGGCGAAGACCTCTCGGCGAAGGAGCCGGTGGAGGCTTAAAGCCGCCGCTGACTATCAGATAAGTGCAATCAGGCGGGCGGATCGGAAACGGTCCGCCCGTTTTGCGTTCGCCCCGCCGCCTGTGATCCTAGCCTGGGACAGCCACGAACTTGCGAACGCCGCCGACCGCCGGGTCGTGTTCGCGGCCGGTCAGCTTGTCGACGAGGCTGATCAGCTGATCCAGACGCGCATCGTACAAACCTCGGGGCGTCGTATCGTATTCGTTGCAAAGGAAGGCGGCGGCCGCGGTGGCGATGCCGTGCTGCGCGCCGTTACCCATCAACTTCACGGACGAGCCGGCCACGTGGGTGACGCTTATGTGCTTGCCCGCCATCATCAGGTTGTCGATGTTGACCGAGTACAGGCAACGGAACGGAATGCCGTAGGGCTGCTGATCGCGGACATCCATGATCCAGTCCTTGAGGCGGAAGTCGTACTTTCCTTCCCCGGGGTTCCACGCGCAGTGGATGCAGAAGAACCCGTCATTGGCGACAAGCATGTCGTTGTAGCGGGTGTGATCACGGATATCGTTCTCCGTGAGGACGTGGTCGCCTTTGTAGCGCCGAAACTCCCCCTGCGCCGCCACGAAGGCCATCCAGTCGAACTCGAGATTGGCGTAGGTCTCGGGCTCCATGTTCTTGACGTTCGAGAACGTCCCGTAGAGCGCGCGCATCAGATAGTCGCGGACCAGCTCGCCTGAGGTGTAGGGGTCCAACCACTGGCCGTATTCCCAGTAGTGCGTGGCCGGAAACTGCATCATCCAGGCCTGGCTCGGGTCGGCGCTGAACTGGAAGGTCGGCGTATCGGGGTTCGCGCCCGCGACCGGCCCAGGTCCGTTCTCGGCGCCGGGTTTGGTCAACTGGCCGCTGAGATTGGCGTAGTCCTTCGACACCTCCGTCGCCCAGGGCACCTCCGGGAACGGCGCCGGGTGATCCGCCATCCGGGTGCGGAAGAAAAGCGTGTTGCCGTGGTGCATCTCGTCGGCGACCTCGGGCGCGTAGGGCTCGTCGTACTGCGCCCGCGACTCACGACCGAACAAGGTCTCCGCGCCGACCAGGACGCCGAGCATGGCCACCCCGCTGGTGTCGATGAACATGCGGCCCTTGAAGCGTCGTTCCACCCCGCCTTTCGCCTGGACGGCGTCCACCGAGACGATCCGGTCCCCCTCTCTGGCCGCGGCGATGATCCGGTGTTCCAGGAAGACGCTCGCGGTCGGCTCGGCCTGCAGCAGCGACAGGGCCGCCAGGTCGCCGTCCGCGTTGCGCTGCGCCAGTTCCAACAGCAGCTTGCCCTGAGCGCCGCGCGGCATCAGGCCGATCTCCGTGCTGGCGTTCCCGCCCAGGACGGGCCGGTCGTGAATCAGCGCCACCTTCTGCCCCAGGCGGGCCGCGGTCAGGGCCGCTGCGCATCCCGATATGCCGCCGCCCACAACGACCACGTCGAACTCGCCGGCATCGACCGGCTCCACCGGCAGGCCCCGCAGGCTTTTGCGCCACGCGCGGTTGGCCGGGCTCACCTCGTTCGGGGGGACCGTCGCGTCCCGGCTGAGGAAGATGGCGTCGCAGCGACCATCGAAGCCGGTGAGGTCGTGCAGGGTCAGGGTGATGTCGCCGCTGGGACGTGAGATTTTTCCGGCCGACTGCCACGACCAGTCCTGATCGTTGGCGCCGAACTCGGTGTCCAGCGCCAGGCCGTCGATGGTGAGCGTGAACCGCCCCGGGTGATGTCCCGGCGCCCAGTCCTTGGCGCGCACCCACACCTCGTACTCGCCTGCGGTGGGGACGGCGACCACCGTGGTCGCGTCCGCCACAGGCCGACCGAGGCCGTGAGCGAGCAGGTATGGGGACCCCATCTGCATTTCGAACTGCGAATCGAGAACCCACCCGCCGTAGCTGTCGAAATCTTCCGCTTCGATCAGAATGCCCGGCGGGGTCGCAACCGGCGCGGCTTGGCTCATGGCTCTGGCTCCACTTCGAGATTGGGATTGGCCCGACGCTGTTCGATGAAGTTCGCGGCGCGGCGTCGGCGTTCAGTCATCCAGGCTTCGCCCGGCTGGGCGCGCATTTCGGTCCAGGCAACCGGTCGCCTGCAGGTCGGGCAGTTTCCGCCGAGGTCGAGTTCGGTGTCGCAAGCCCGATGGAACATGTGGGTCGCGGGCTGCTCGCCCTCGGGCTTGCACCACTGTTCCCCCCAGGCCCTCAGCGCCAGGATGACCGGCATCAGGTCGCGCCCCTTGGCAGTCAGGCGATACTCGTGTCTTGGCGGTCGCTCGCTGTAGGCGTGGCGCTCGATGAGGCCGTCGGCCTCCAGTCGCTTCAGGCGCGCGGCCAGCATCTGACTGGTTGCGCCGGTTTGCGCCTGCAGATCCTGGAAGCGGCCCTGCCCCAGAAGCAGCTCGCGGATGATCAGCACCGACCAGCGGTCGCCGACCAACCCCGTCGCGTGGGCGACAGGGCAAAGCGTGTCCTCGACAAGGGTTTTTCTCGGGGACCTGGATTCAGCTCGAACGCCTGGCATGCCTGTCGCACAGAGTGAGTATGATTTTCAAAGCATGCAGACTAAGGGTGTGAACCAGCGCGAGTCCATACCCTCGAGAATAAATGACGCACCCGTCACTTTCGAGTCGCTTTGATTTTCAAAGCTGCTACCGTACGCCCGTTCGGCTCGATTTCGAGCGGAGGAAAGCCAATGGCCGACGGGTCTGCCGACGTTAATGCCGCCCGCGCCGCGGCGGGCATCTCTCACGCCGAAGAGAAGCGCATCGCGCTCAGCCTCTCGCCCGCGGTGGCTTGGCCGACCTTGGCGCTGGCGCTCATCTTGCCCGCGGCCTTCGCCGCCTTGGTGGCGGCGGGGTTCACCGGCCGCCTGCCGCTCTGGGCCTGCACGCCGATTCTGGCGCTGGTCTCCTACGCCCACTATTCGCTGGTCCACGAGTCCATCCACGGCAATGTGGTGGCCTCGCCCAAGAGCCTCGCCTGGGTGAACACCCTGGTCGGCTGGATCGGTTCGCTCGGCATGGGCGCCGGCTGGCCGGCCCTGCAACGCACCCACCAGTTGCACCACTCCCACACCAACACCGAGCGCGATCCCGACATCGCGGTGAAGGGCACGTTCTGGCGGCTGGTCGGGAAATGGGCGGTCGGCGTTCCCATGTCGCTGATCCCGATCTTCGCGATCCGCCTCATCAATCCGGCGCGCTACAAGCGCCTGGGCGCGATCCTCAGCCCCGCCGAGATCGGCCAGACCTCCGCCGTCACCCTGCTCACCCTGGCCCTGCTCGCGGCGGCCGTCGCCACCGGCCATGTGGTCGAATGGCTGATGCTATGGTTCCTACCCACTAGGCTCGGCATCCTGGCCCTCAACGTCTTCTTCCAGTGGCTGCCGCACCACCCGTTCGACCGCACCGAGCGCTATCTGAACACGCGCATCAGCCTCTGGCCCGGCGGAACCTTCGTGCTGCTGCAACAGAATCTGCACCTGGTGCACCACCTGTGGCCCAGCGTGCCCTTCTACAACTATGCCCGCCTCTACCGCCGCCTGCGCCCGGTGCTGGTCGCCGAGGGCTCGCGGATCGAGGGGCTGATGGTCGGGCCCTACGCGCGGGCGGTCCCGGCGGACTGAGGCGCCGGTCGCAAAAACCCCGCTCGCCTAAACCGGGCCGGTTCCGCTAAGAGGCGCGCAACAGCGGCGCTCGGCCGCGGATGTGGGGGATGATGAGACCATGCAGCACCGCCGTCTGGGGCGCAGCCCGATCTATGTGTCCGACATCTGCATGGGCACCATGACCTTCGGCGGGCAGGCCGACGAGGCGACGTCCTTCCGCATCCTCGACCGATCCTTCGAGGCCGGGATCAATTTCTTCGACACCGCCGAGAACTATCCGGTGCCGCCGCGCGAAGAGTGGGCCGGCCGCACGGAGGAGATCGTCGGGCGCTGGCTGAAGACCAGGAATCGCGACGCCGTCATCCTGGCCACCAAGGTCTGCGGGCCGAGCCACGGCTGGATCAAGGGCTCCCAGCGCGCCGGCATGACGGCCCTCGACCGCCACAACATCACCCGCGCCCTGGAGGCCAGCCTGAAGCGCCTGGGGACCGACTATGTCGACCTCTACCAGACCCACTGGCCGGACCCCGACATCGCCTACGACGAGACCCTGGAGACGCTGGAGGACCTGAAGCGCGAGGGCAAGATCCGCGTCATCGGCTGCTCCAACGAGTCCGCCTGGGGCCTGATGAAGAGCCTCGCCGCCGCCGAGCGCCTGGGCGTCGGCCGCTACGAGACCATCCAGAACAATTTCAGCCTCAACAACCGCCGCTTCGAGGACGAGCTGGCGCAGGTCTGCCGCCGCGAGGGGGTGAGCCTGATCCCCTACTCCCCGCTGGCCGGCGGGGTGCTTTCGGGCAAATACAACGACGGGGCGCGGCCCGAGGGCGCGCGGTTCACCAACTACCTCGGGCTCGGCGGGCGCCAGGCGGCGATGGCCCAGCGGTTCGTCAACGAAAAGTCCCTGGCCTCGACCGCCGCCTTCGCGGCCATCGCCGCCGACGCCGGCGTCGCGCCGGTCGCCCTGGCGACGGCCTGGAGCAAGCAGCACGACTTCGTGGCCTCGACGATTGTCGGCGCGACGCGCGAGGATCAACTGGACGACATCTTCGCCGCGGCCGATCTCACCCTATCTTCGGACGTGATGAAGGCCATCGACGCGGTGACCAAGGACATCCTCTACCCGATGGGGTGAGGGCAAAGGACGGGAGACAACACAATGGTCGGGGAAAAGCCGCAAGACGGCCTGCAACTGCAATCCAACGCCAAGTCATCGGGCGTTCTGGAGATATCGCTGGCCCGCGTGCCGGTGCCTGATCCCGCGCCGGACGAGGTGGTGATCCGCATCGAGGCGACGCCGATCAACCCCTCCGACCTCGGCCTCTTGATCGGCGCGGCCGACCCTTCGACCGCCCGCGCGGTGGACACCCACGACCTGCCGGTCACCCAGCTCGACATCCCGCCGGCCTTCATGCGCGCCATCGCCGCGCGCATCGACGAGGCCCTGCCGGTCGGCAACGAGGGCGCCGGGACCGTGGTCGCCGCCGGCGATCAGGCCAGGGACCTGCTGGGCAAGACCGTCGCCCTGGCGGGCGGGGCGATGTACGCCCAGTACCGCGTCGCCAAGGCGGCCGAGCTGATGGTGCTGCCGGACGGCGTCACCGCCGCCGAGGGCGCCTCGCCCTTCGTCAATCCGATGACCGCGCTGGCGATGGTGGAGACCATGCGGATGGAGGGCCACAAGGCGCTGGTCCACACCGCGGCGGCCTCCAACCTCGGCCAGATGCTGGTCAAGCTCTGCCTCGAGGAGGGCGTCGACCTCGTCAACATCGTGCGCTCGACGGAACAGGCCGCCCTGCTGCGGGGCCTGGGCGCCAGGCATGTGCTGGATTCCACCACCCCGGACTTCATGGAGCAGCTGGTCGAGGCGCTGAAGGCGACCGGCGCGACGCTGGCCTTCGACGCCATCGGCGGCGGCAAGCTGGCCAGCCAACTGCTCACCGGCATGGAGCAGGCGGCCAATGCGGCCGGCGGCGCCTACAGCCGCTACGGCTCCAACACCTACAAGCAGGTCTATATCTACGGCGGCCTCTCGACGGCGCCCACCGAGCTGACCCGCGCCTTCGGCTTCGCCTGGGGCCTGGGCGGCTTCCTCCTGACCCCGTTCCTGGCGAAGATCGGACCCGAGGGCGTGATGCGCCTGCGCGCCCGCGTCGCCGCCGGCCTGAAGACGACTTTCGCCAGCCGCTACAGCCACGAGATCACCCTGGCCCAGGCGCTCGATCCGGCCACCATCGCCGCCTACAACAAGAAGGCCACCGGCGAGAAATACCTGATCGTTCCGAGCCGCTAGGGGCTCACCGACACCCACCGGTGACGATGGTCCTCGTAGACTTCCTTGTCCGGCGCCGGGAAGGCCGGATCGGCGAACGCGCCCAGCGCCACCGCGATCCGGCCCGGCGTGCGCTGCGGCGCCCACCAGACGGTGGCGCCGCAGGTTGGGCAGAAGTGGAAGGTGACAGCGTGGCCGCTGTCGGAGCCGCGCGTGTAGGCATGGGAGGCGCCGGTCAGGCGCACCGCCGCCTCCGGAAAGAAGCAGGCGACGCCGAAGGCCGAGCCGGTGCGCCGCTGGCAGTCCCGGCAGTGGCAGACCGACACCCGCGTCGGCTCGCCCGCGCAGTCGGCGGTCAGGGCGCCGCAGGCGCAGGCGGCGCGTCGGGAAGTCTGTCCCTCGGTCATGCCGCCAAGCCTAGCGCGCGCCTGGGCGAAGCTTAAGTCAAACGGCTGCGCCCCTTCGGTTGCGATGCACAAGGGTGCGTGCTATCAGGCGCGCGGCTGACGGCCAGGGGGTTTTCGCGCCTCCGCCGGCCAAAGTGCTTTTCCAAGCGCGATCAAGCCTTTAGCTGCGATGGGCCTCCTTCCGTCGCGGTAGTGATTGACACCAGGCGGGACCTTAAGTGGCCGACGATTCCAAGACGTCGAATGTGGGCGAGCGCTACGCGCAGGCCCTGTTCGATCTGGCGACCGAAACGAACCAGATCGCGGCTGTCGAGGCCGACCTCAAGTCGATCAAGGCCGCGCGCGCCGAATCCAAGGACCTGCGCACCCTGATCGCCTCCCCGGCCTTCACGGCCGAGGACAAGGGCCGCGCGCTCGCCGCCATCGCCGACAAGGCGAAGTTCAACGCCACCACCAAGAAATTCCTCGGCCTCTTGGCCGCCAACGGCCGCGTCTCGGCCCTGCCGGCGGTGATCGCCGGGTTCGAGAAGCTCTCGGCCGACGCGCGCGGCGCGGTCTCGGCCGAGGTGACCACCGCCATCGAGCTGACCCCCGCCCAGGCCAAGGGCCTGGCCGCCGCCCTGCGCCAGGCGCTGGGCAAGGACCCCGAGATCGAGACCAAGGTCGACCCCGCTATCCTCGGCGGCCTGAAGGTCAAGGTCGGCTCCCGC
>JADZBR010000244.1 GCA_020852035.1 Caulobacteraceae bacterium | reverse complement strand
GCTGCGTCGTGGTCGCCCGGGTCGACTGGATCAGCAACCTTCTCGGAAGCGCGGCATGACGGACTTCGACGACACGTTCGTGCCGATGGCGCTGGAGATGATCGACGAGGTCGGCAAGTCGGTCAGCTGGAGCCGGCCGGCAGCGGGCGCCTACGATCCCGCGACCGGCCTCGCGGGCGACACCACGCCCGAGACGGCCACCCTGAAGGCCTGGGTGAAGGCGCCAGACCCCAAGTCTTTTCCCGATGCGTCCCTCGGTTCCGGCGACCGCATGCTCCTGATCGCAGGCGCCGCGATCGCCGGAATCGAGCCTTCAGACGTCTTCACCATCGACGGGCGCGACTACACCGTCCCGGATCGGGGCGTGGCGCCGGTCTACAGCGGCGAGGCGATCTGCCTCTACAAGGTGCTCGCGAGCTACGCCTGATGGCGGGGCCCTTTGAGCTGTCGCTGCAGCAATTCGCTGAGCACGCGATCGAGGACGTCGACCAGACGGTCAACGAGATCGTGCTCGCCCTGCATGCCCGCGTGGTAGAGCTTTCGCCGGTCGATACCGGCTGGTTCAGGGCCCATTGGGGCTACGGCCTGGACAATTACAGCGCAGCCCCGGCGCCCGCGCCACCACGGCCAAAGGACCACGTTCGGGGCAAGAACATTCACGGCGACGCGCCGCTCCCGGCGCTCACCAAGGGCAACGGCATCGGCCACGTCCACTACCTCTTCAACGCCGTGCCCTATGCCCGGCGGCTGGAGTACGGATCGTCGCTCCAGGCTCCGAACGGCATGGTCAGGATCACCATCGCCGAGTTTCAGCAGATGGTGGACCGGATAGCCGGCGGGAGGGCGGGATGAGCATCGTCGCCGTCCGCAAGGCCCTGGAAGTGAGGCTGAAGGCGTTGAGCCCAGCCCTCGCGACCGCCTGGGAGAACGAGGCGTTCGAGCCGCCAGGCGCGTCAACGCCGTACCAGCGCGTTTCGCTGCTGCCGGCCCGGCCGGACAACCCGGAGCAGGGCGGCGGGTTCTACCGCGAGCAGGGCATCCTGCAGATCGGCCTCTGCTACCCGAGGGGCAAGGGCACGAAGGCCGCTGGCGACCGCGCTGAGGCCCTTCGCGCCCATTTCCCCCGCGCCCTCTCGCTCACGGCGGACGGCGTCGTGGTCACCATCGAGAACACGCCGGCCATCGCGCCGCACCTGATCGACGCCGACCGCTACGTCGTGCCGGTGTCAGTTCGCTGGTTCGCGAACATCAACGGCTGACCGCGGGCCTCATCGCGGTGCACGGCCGGCCCTCCGGTCGCCTTCCTCAAACCTGATCGGAGAAACCCATGGCTCAGGGCATCGCCAAGCAGCTCATCTACAAGAAGCAGTCCGGCCTAGGCACGCCGGCCACCGGCTCCGGGGGTCAGCTGCTGCGCCGCCGCACCGCCAACTTCACCCTGGCGCGCGACACCTATCAGAACGACGAGATCGCCAGCCACCAGCAGTCGACGGGCGCCACGGCAGGTATCCGTCGCGTGACCGGCCGGCTTTCCGGGCTGTTGTCCGGGGCGACCTACGCCGACTTCTTCGCCGCGGCGCTCCGCAAGGCCTGGGCGGCGACCTCGAACCTCACCGGGCTCTCGGTCACCATCGCGGCCTCCGGTTCCGACTACACCGTCACGCGCGGCTCGGGCGACTTCCTGACGGGCGGCATCAAGGTCGGGGACGTCGTGCGCCTCGCCGCTGCCGGGCTCGATCCGGCCAACGCCGGCAAGAACCTCCTGGTGCTGGGCGTGACCGCCACGGTCCTGACCGTCCGGCCGCTCAACGGCTCGGCCATGGTCGCCGAAGGGCCCATCTCCACGACCACGCTCTCTGTTCCGGGCAAGAAGGTCTGGGTCCCCACCAGCGGCCACACCGACGACTGGTTCACCTTCGAGGAGTTCTACTCCGACCTCACCAAGTCGGAACTGAACACCGACGTGAAGACCGGCCAGATCCAGATCGGCATGCCGGCCACGGGCAACGTCACGGTCGACATCGACTTCATCGGCCTGAACCGGACCCTCAACAACTCCCAGCAGCTGACCAGCCCCACGGCTGAAACCAGCACGGACGTCGCCACCGCGGTGAACGGCCTGGTGGCGGTCGGCGGGTCCGTCACCCGCATCACCGGCGCCCAGGTGACGATCAATGGGGGCGTCAACGCCGGCGAGGCCGAGGTCGGCGCCAACACCATCGCCGACGTCCAGCGCGGTCGCATCCAGGTGACCGGCCAGGTCACCGCCAAGGTCACCTCCACCACGCTGCAGGCGCTCTACGACGACCAGACGCCCACCTCGCTGATCCTCGCCGCAGCCGCCGACGGCACCGCCGACGCCGACTTCGTCACCCTGGTGATGAGCAAGCTGAAGCTGTTCGGCGACGCGGCTGACGATGGCGAGAAAGAACTGATCCGAACGTTCCCGTTCACCGCTGAGATCAACGGCGATGGCGGCGCCAACCTCGCCAATCACCAGACGATCCTGTCGATCCAAGACTCGACCCTGAGCTGATCGCCTCCCCACCAACTTCACAGTCGAGGTCGCGCCTCGGCTGCTTTTTCCCGTGAAGGAAGAGCGAAATGACCAAGACCGAAGGCCTGTCGCTGAGCGACATCCGAAACCAAGTTGCCACCGAGGAAGCTGTCGACTTCGAGCCCTATGACGCCAAGGGAAACCCGAGCGGCATCGTCCTGAAGGTGCTCAGCGACCAATCCAAGATCGTGCAGGACCGCCTTCTGGCCCTGATCGATAGGAAGCGCCGGCAGGACCAGCTTCTCGCCGCCCAAGCCGAGCGCTCGCGCCCTGGCGAGGTGGTGGCGAGCGTGAAGGACGATGCGGAGTATGGGCGACGTCTGGTGGCCGCCCGCTTGGCCGGTTGGACTGGCATCGCCGAGGATTTCAACGACAGCAACGCAGCCGAGCTCCTGCGCTTGATCCCCGGCTTCGGCCCGCAGATCATCCGCAAGTCCGAAGAGCTCGGCGGTTTTACGGTCGCCTCGCCGACGGCCTGATCGCCTTCGCCGAGGCTACCTTCGCGTTCGCTCGCGAGGTTGACGACGGCGCCGGGGGCAAAGCTCCCTACCGAATCCACCTGGAGGCGTTGGCCCGACAGGGGGACGCCGAGGCGATCTCGGAGCTTGAGGGCGCACCCAAGCTGCCCCCGCTCGCTTCGCACCTCTGGGCCATCTTCCTCGACCTCAGCGCCACCCGCCAATCGACCGGGTTCGGTGTCGGCCGGATCACCCGACACGACATCCGCATTTGGGAAGAGGACGAAGGCCGCCAGCTCGACCGCTGGGAGCGCCGGGCCCTCCTCAGGCTCGACGCGGCATACCTGAAATCGATGGCGGAGAGTGCGAAGGAGGGGAGTGGACAGGGCCAGCCGGCGCGGTAGGGTTGCGGCATGAAGATGCTCGCCGCTCTCGCCGTCGTGTTCGCCGTTGCAGTGCCGGGAGTTAGCTTCGGCCAGACGGCCGGCGACAGGTGCGCCGAGTTTGCTGCGAACATTGAGACTAATCAGCGGAATCTAGCTTACCTGCACGCCAGGTCCTTCATCGATCGCAGCGCCGTGCAGGCGTCGCATCGGGCGGCGGAAGAGCAGAACGTATTGGCGCTGCTCAAGATGAACCTTGACCTGATGGCTGCCGCGAAGTGCTCGCTTCCGACGAAGCCCATCACAAGAGGCGGCTATCAAGCTGGAGGCTTAGCCTGCGCCAACTCGTCAGGCTCGACCGAGACCATGGTCGCAGCGTGTTCCAACTGGAAATACGACGGCACGGCGGCCGAGCCGGACGTAACTCGCTAAGCGGCGTTTAGAGCGGCATCCAGCAGGCGCCGAATTGCCTCTGATCTCGTGGGAATGTCGGCCTGCGCTCGCCGCCACGCATCGATCTTACCCGCGAGGTCGTCAGGCAGGCGGACTTGCACCAGTTGCGGAAGTTTGGTTTCGCGCGGCCGCTTCATACATTTCGTGTATTACGGCAATTGACACGCGTCAACGCATTCGTGTACGACAAATAAGCAGGCCGCCAGGGTGTTACCAGCACCGCCGACGGCCCTAACCCAGGATCGATCACAGGAGGATCGAATGCCCCAGGCTGCGGCCACCCTATCACGTGCCCCGAGCGCGCCCAAAGACACAGCGCGTCCCAAGGTTTCGGACACCTTGCCCCTCTCGGTGAACCACGACTGGCGGTTCCTTCGGAGCCGACTGGAGTGCGTCGAGGTCATCGCGCGCAAGCACGACGACCTTCCTGATGATGCGGTGCAGGCCTTTGAGAGGCTGCAAATCGCCATCGTCGAGGACCTGAGCGAGCGCTACGCTGACGACCTGTTGGGCCTCAAGGTGAAGGCCCGGGCGCTGGCGCACATCTGCGGCGAGACAGACGGCGACAGGATAACCCTGAGCGACGAGCGCAGTCTGATGATCATGCTCGCAGAGAGCAACATCACCGATCTCGTGGCCCTGGCGCAGGCGGATTACTGATGGCCAGCACCGCGATCGCACTGCCGCCGCTGGCGCTGGAGACCGTCGAGGTTCCGCTGATCGGCATCTCACCGCTGATCGTCCACGCTTGGAGCGAGAAAGCTCTGCGGGCGATGGCCGACAAACAGCAGAAGCGAGCCACGAAGGGGAGGGAGGCCAAGAACCCAAGGGCCGATTTCATCGGCTCGCTCTACCCGCTAACGCCGCTGTCGGATGAGCCTTCGGACAACGAATTGGCTGCGGCGAAGTTCGGCTTCCCGGCCGTGGCCTTCAAGTCCGCTGCGGTGGACGCCTGCACCTCCATCGCGGGCTTGACGAAGGTCGCGGCGAGGCAGGCGTTCCATCTGCTTGGCGAGATGGTCGAGATCATCGGCCCGCCGCCAGCGATGAGAGAGGACGTCTGTCGCGTCGGCATGGGGGTCGCCGATCTTCGCTATCGCGGGCAGTTCGAGCCGTGGGGCGTCCGCCTCCGTGTCCAGATCAACACGGCCGTTCTGTCGGCCGAGCAGTGCGTCACCCTGTTCAACCTCGCCGGCTTCGCGGTT
Organism: Caulobacteraceae bacterium; assembly: GCA_020852035.1. GTDB lineage: Bacteria > Pseudomonadota > Alphaproteobacteria > Caulobacterales > Caulobacteraceae > Phenylobacterium. The sequence goes on along the minus strand of JADZBR010000244.1, from coordinate 18 downwards.
GGCGTCGGTGAATGGCGC
>JADZBR010000243.1 GCA_020852035.1 Caulobacteraceae bacterium | reverse complement strand
TGCGCGCCACCGCGATGGAGAAGCTCGCCGTCGACCAGCCCCGATACGCCGCCTACCAGCGCGCCCTCGCCGGCGCCGCCGAAAAGGACTGACCTCATGGACTTCGCCCTGCCGCAGGACCTCGTCGACTACCTGGCCGAGCTCGACGCCTTCATCGAGGCGAAGATCAAGCCGCTGGAGAACCGGGACGACAACATCCGCTTCTTCGACCACCGCCGCGAGTACGAGCGCACCGACTGGGACGCCGGGGGCCTCCCCAAGAAGGAGTGGGAAGCCCTGCTCGGCGAGGCCCGCAAGCTGGCCGACGAGGCCGGCCACCTGCGCTTCGCCTGGCCCAAGGAGATGGGCGGCCAGGACGGCTCCAACCTGGCCATGGCGGTGATCCGCGAGCACCTGGCCGCCAAGGGCCTGGGCCTGCACAACGACCTGCAGAACGAACACTCGATCGTCGGCAACAACCCCTTCATCCTGATGTTCAAGGAGTTCGCCACCAACGCCCAGTACGCCCGCGACGGCGAGAAGCTGCTGGCCGGCCAGATGCGGACGGGCTTCGGCCTCACCGAGCCGAACCACGGCTCGGACGCCACCTTCATGGAGACCCGCGCCGTCCGCCACGAGAAGGACGGCCAGCCCGGCTGGCTGATCAACGGCGAGAAGATGTGGACCACCGGCATGCACGTGGCCAGCCACGTGATGGTCTTCGCCCGCACCTCCGGCGAGGACGGCGACGCCACGGGCATCACCTGCTTCATCGTGCCGGCGACCACCCCGGGGGTGAAGATCGAGGAATACCTCTGGACCTTCAACATGCCGACCGACCACCCGCGGGTCAGCTTCACCGACGTGTGGATTCCGGAGGACTCGTACTGGGGCGAGATCGACCGGGGCCTGGGGCTCGGCCAGAGCTTCGTGCATCAGAACCGCATCCGCCAGGCGGCTTCCTCGCTGGGCGCGGCGGTCTACTGCGTCGAGGAGAGCGTGAAGTACGCCAGGAAGCGCAAGCCGTTCGGCAAGGCCCTGGCCGAGAACCAGGCGATCCAGTGGCCGCTCGTGGAGCTCGCCACCCAGTGCGAGATGCTGCGCCTCCTGATCCGCCAGACCGCCTGGCAGATGGACAACATGGAGCACAAGGAGGTCGAGCGGCAGATCTCCGACAAGGTCTCGATGTGTAACTACTGGGCCAACCGCCTGGTCTGCGAGGCCGCCGACCGGGCCATGCAGGTGCACGGCGGCATCGGCTATTCGCGCCACAAGCCCTTCGAGCACATCTACCGCCACCACCGCCGCTATCGCATCACCGAGGGCTCCGAGGAGATCCAGATGCGCAAGGTGGGCGCGTTCCTGTTCGGCTACCTCGGGCCCAAGCGGAAGGCGTATGCGGACCTCTGACCGCCTGTCCCCGCCCTCTCCACCAGCGTCATCCTAGGCCTTGTGCCTAAGATCCCTCGACCGGCCACTCAGATGCCGCAAGGTGGGCATGGACACCTCGGTTCGTTCGGCACGATCAGGGTCGCTGAGACAGGGATCCTAGGCACAAGGCCTAGGATGACGTGGTTGGGAATGGCCTGCCCCGGCGCACAAAAAGGCGGCGGCGGATCGCTCCGCCGCCGCAGCGCTCGAGTCGGGAGGGTCTCAAGGAGCGCGATCAGTCCGACACCAGCTTGGCGATGGCGTCGAGGTAGTCGGCGAAGGCCACCCGGCCCTTGGGCGTCATCCGCGCGCGGGTCAGCGGCCTTCGGTTCAGGAAACTCTTGTCGATGGCGATGTAGCCCGCCTCTTCCAGCTTCCGCAGGTGGATGGAGAGGTTGCCCTGCGTCGCCTGCAGGGCCGCCTTCAACTCGTTGAAGTCGGCCACCTCGGCGTCGGCGAGATAGGCCATGATCCCCAGCCGGAAGCGCCCGTGGATGACGTCGTCGATGCCGCCGATGTCGAACTTGCCCATCCGCTCACGCCTGCGCGCGGGCCTGGCGGACGAGCACGAGACCGGGAATCACCATCCAGAGGAGGAGACCCAGCCCCGCGAAAAGCACATAGGACCCGACGTCGCGCGTCGTGGCCGCCATCGCCAGCGAGGTGGCGAACCAGCCGAGCGCCACCCCGCCCAGCCACGCGCGGCGCATCAGCATCCAGGCCACGCTCCAGGCCGCGCCCTGCAGGGCGTAGACCACGGCGCCGTAGATCAGCCAGGTCTCCCAGTTCTGCTGTCGCCATGCGACCATCCCGATCACCAGCAACAGTACAAAATTGGTCAGCCCCATGGCGTTGAAGGCCATGCCGATCGCTCGGCTTGCGGTCGATCCGGCGCCCTTTCCTCGGTGGCGCGCCAGAATCCAGACGAGCGCTGTCATGAACGCCAAAAAGAACCCGAGAAGAATCCAACCCGAGGCCACCGGCAGGGATGGCAGCCAACCGGCGATCTGGGCGCCCTGGAACATCAACTGGGCGCCGAAGATCAGGCCGACAGCCACGCAGGTCTCTCCCAAGGCGGCGAATGCGCTGGGGTTGGGCTGGATGACGCCGCGCATGAAGTCGAGATCAGCGCGCGCGGATTGCAGTTCGAGGCTCATGGCGGCCCCTCCGTTGAGAAGATGAACCTGCATACTCAAATCGGTTTGCATTGTAAACTGGTCTTTCGGCGAGGTGACGCGACGTGACCGTTGCCCCCCTTCCGACCCGGGCTAGACTTCGCGAAAAGGCGTCACGCGGCCGCGATAGATGCTGAGTGGATTAGGAGAAGGACGACCCTCATGGTGCTGACCAAGGCCGACGACTATCCGATCCACCAGACGCCGGAGCCGATCGCCTATTCCGGCACCGACCGCAATTTCTACGACCGCTACTTCTTCAACGGCTACGGGCCGAACGGCGAGGACTTCTTCGCCGTCGCCTTCGGCGTCTACCCGCACCTCAATGTCGCCGACGCCCACGTGGCGGTGATCCGGGGTGGCGTCGAGCACTGCGTCCACGCCTCCAAGGTGCTGGAGATGGAACGCTTCGACCTACAGGTCGGCCCCATCCGCATCGAGGTGCTGGAGCCCCTGCAGCGCCTGAAAGTCACCCTCGCCCCCACAGACGGCATGGCCGCCGAGTTCGTCTTCGACGCCCGCTCGGCGCCGATCGAGGAACCGCGGTTCATCCACCGCATCGGCCCGCGCACCTTCATGGACTACACACGCCTGACCCAGAACGGCCGCTACACCGGATGGATCGAGATCGACGGCGAGCGGCGCGAGATGGCGCCGGGGACCACCGGCACCCGCGACCGCTCCTGGGGCGTGCGCCCGGTCGGCGCGCGCGATGAGCAGCCCCACGCGCCGGCCCAGCCCTTCGGCTTCTTCTGGCAGTGGACGCCGCTGAACTTCGAGAACCGCAGCGTCTTCTTCCACCTGAACGCCGACGCCAACGGCCACGCCTGGAACACCCGCGCCGTGGTGTTGCCCGACGGCGCCGCCCAGGGCGAGGGCAAGGAGACCGAGCACGCCGAGATGGCCACGACCTTCATCGAAGGCACGCGCCACGCCGCCTCCGGCCGCCTGACCATCCCGCTGCCCAACGAGCCGCCGATCACCATCACCTTCGAGCCGCAACAAACTTTTCTCATGCGCGGCATCGGCTACACCCACCCGACCTGGGGCCACGGCCGTTACCAGGGCCAGCCGCTGAAGGTGGAGCGCGAGGCCATCCCCGTGGCCGATCTCGACCGTTCCTCGATGCTCAACCTGCACATCCAGGAGATTTCCAGGGTCACGCTGGAACAGGAGGGCCGCCCGCCCGAGACCGGCGTCGGCGTCTTCGAGCAACTGGTGCTCGGCCCCTACGCGCCCTATGGATTCAAATAACCAGAACCGACAAG
>JADZBR010000242.1 GCA_020852035.1 Caulobacteraceae bacterium | reverse complement strand
CCGTTACGCCGGCCCCGGCGCCGAATCCGGCCGTATCCGCGCCCACACCGGCTGCGCCGCAACCCGCCGTCGTGGCCAGCGCCCGGCCGCCCGCGCGTGCGCCTACCCGCCGAGTCGCCGCCCCGACGCCTGAGCCGGAGCCGCCGGCCATCGCGGTGGCCCCGCCGCCGCTGGAGGTGCCTCCGGCCAGCGCCCTTCCGGCGCCGACGACCGCCGCGCCGGTGATCGTCCCGCCGCCGCCGCCCGCGCCGGCCGCGGTGCGCACCCCACCCCCGGCCGACCCGAACGCGCCGCTGACCACGCGCCCGCCGGACTACCGCGAGTAGCCGCGCAAGACCGTGCGCGCCAGCCGCCCGCGATCATCGCCGGCCTTGGGGGAAATCGGGAGAGGAGTGGCTGGGGAACTAGGACTCGAACCTAGAATGACGGTACCAAAAACCGCAGTGTTACCATTACACCATTCCCCAGCAGGAACGGCGCGGGCCCGGGGGCCCTGGCGCGATGGGCGGTGAGATAGCGCAGCGTTCTTCGCGATGCAACGGCGGCTTCCGGACGCGCTTGCGGCGCACCGGCGGCGCCTCTATAAGGCCGCTCCTCTAAGTCGGAGTGTGGCTCAGTCTGGTAGAGCACCGCGTTCGGGACGCGGGGGTCGCAGGTTCAAATCCTGCCACTCCGACCATTCCATCCGAGGCGACCTCGGACCCCGGGCGCCCGGCCCGGACATATTCAGCCAATCCACCGCCTGGCCGTTGATTTCGGGACGCTGCGCGTGCGCCGGCCCCGCGATCCTTGTGAGCGGCCGGCAGGATCCCGGCGCGCGCCGGGATTCAAACAACCGTTCGGATCTTCGCCGCCTTGTCCTATGATGCGCCGCGCAACCCGCCGCATCGGAAGGAGACTCCATGAGCTTCGCCACGCCCCTGGCCCTGGCCGGACCCTTGCGCGAGCCGCGGCAGATGCTGGCCGACCAGGAATACGGCGGTCACTCCTCGATCCACGACGACGCGATGGCCGAGAAGCTGGGCTTTCGCGCCGGGCCGATCGAGGGGCCGACCCACTTCAGCCTGTTTCCGCCGCTGCTGGCGAGAATCTGGGGCCAGGCCTGGTTCGAGCGCGGCTGCATCTCCTCGCACTATCTGAACATGGTGGTGGAAGGCAAAAAGACCCGCGCCTTCGCCGAGCTTCCCCCCGAGGGGGCGGCCTCGACCCGCGTCTGGGCCGAAAAGGCCGACGGCACGCCGGTGCTGGAGGCCAGCGCCAGCATCGGCCCCGACGCCGGACCGACCTTGCTGGCGCAGCGCATGGCGGCGCTGCGCCCGCCGGGCAAGCTGCTGATCCTGGAGGACCTGAAGGTCGGCATGACCGGCGCCAGGGACGAGCGGGTTCGCATGGACCCCGACCAGAACATGGGCGCGCTCTACCCGTTCACCCTCAATCCGAAGCTGGCGGCGATCACCGAGACGTCGCCCTGGTACGCCGACGCCGCGGCCTCGCCGTGGGGGCGGGCGATCATCCCGCTGGAGATGCTGAGCGTGCTGTTCGAGTATTCCAGCCGCGAGGCCGCCTTCCCGGTGAAGGGCCCCGCCGTCGGCCTCTTCGCCGACCCGGAGATCCGCCTGATCGACGGGCCGTTGTTCGTGGGCGAAGAGTATGTCCTGCGGCGCGAGATCGCCGCCCTGGCGGAAAGCAAGCGCACCGAATCCTACTGGGTCCGCACGCGGGTCTTCGACTCCAGCGGCCAGAGGCAGGTCGCCGAGATGCTGCTGAACCACGCCACCCTGAAGCATTCGTACGCGGGCTACGCCGACGCCGTCTGAGCCGGCCGGGCAAGGAGTTTTCGAGAGCTGGACATCAAGGACAAGGTCGTGGTGGTCACCGGCGGCGCCGACGGCATCGGCGCCGCGCTCTGCCGCCGCTTCGCGCGCGAGGGCGCGAGGGTCATCGTGGTCGCCGACCGCAACGGCGAGGGCGCCAGGGCGGTGGCGGGCGAAATCGGCGGCGAGGCCGCGACCGTGGATGTCAGCGACGGCGCCGCCGTGGCGGCCCTGGTCGCCGATGTCGAGGCCCGCCACGGCGGCATCGACCTCTTCTGCTCCAACGCCGGCGTCGGCGGCGGCGATCCCGACAGGCGGAACGCCGCCTCCTCGCCCGACGACGCCTGGGCGCGGGCCTGGGGGGTCAACGTCATGGCCCATGTCTACGCGGCCCGCGCGGCGATCCCGGGCATGCAGGCGCGCGGCGGCGGCTATCTGCTCAACACCATCTCGGCGGCGGGCCTGCTCTCGCAGATCGGCGGCGCGGTCTATTCCACCACCAAGCACGCCGCCGTCGGCTTCGCTGAGTCGCTCGCCATCACCCACGGCGACCAGGGCATCAAGGTCTCTATCCTCTGCCCGCAGGGCGTCGACACCGCCATGCTCCGCCAGGGCGACGCCAAGTCCCAGCCGCAGAACCTGGACGGCGTGCTGTCGCCCGACGAGGTCGCCGAAAGCGTCGTCCAGGGCCTGGCCGCAGAGAATTTCCTCATCCTGCCGCACCCGGTGGTGCTGACCTACATGCAGCGCAAGGCCGCCGACTACGACCGCTGGCTGGGCGGCATGCGCCGGCTGCGGGGCAAGATGCTGGGAGCCTAGGGTCCCGCGCCGGCGCCCCGTCGCACGACATGGCGGACAGCGATGCGCGGGGCGGATCCGGCGCGCCTTCCACCTCGCCGCCCGAGAGGCTTTCGAGGCCGGACCCGTCGAGATGAAATACGACCTGCCGAACGGGCCTCGAACCCCGACGCCGACCGCTGAAGCGGCCGCACACCGGCCTCGGCCGCCGCATGTCGGTCGGCGCGAATGGAACGCTCAGGCGGCGATGGGCTCGCGGGCCTCGCCGAGGCGCTGGCTGAGCGTCTCGACCGCCGCCAGCGAACGCGTGAGCGCCTCGGCCCGCACGGCCAGCTTCTCTCGCGCCAGTCGCGCCCGCGCCGGCGCCTGGCTTATGACAACTTGCCGACCGCCGGCCGCAACAAGGAACGTGCAAACAGTTCGCGGACTGACCTAGAGATTCTGCAAAGTTG
>JADZBR010000241.1 GCA_020852035.1 Caulobacteraceae bacterium | reverse complement strand
CGCGACTTCGCCGCCCGCTTCGGGCCGCTGCACACCCACCCGCTCTATCCGGGGGTGCCCGAGGCGCCGGAGCTGTTCATCCTCGACAACCACAAGGAAAACCCCACCGACAACGACGCCTGGCACACAGACGTCACCTTCATCGAGACCCCGCCGATGGCCTCGATTCTCTACGCCAAACACCTGCCGCCGTCGGGCGGCGACACGGTGTGGTCGAACATGAAGGCGGCCTATGAGGCCCTGTCGCCGGCGTTCCGCGAGTTCCTCTCAGGGCTCGACGCAGTGCACGACTTCGCCCGCGGCTTCCCGACGCGCGGCGTGGTGGCCAAGGACGCCGGGGCCGACAAGCACGCCAGGGCGATGGAGGAGCATCCGCCGGTGATCCACCCGGTGATCCGCACCCACCCGGAGACCGGCGAGGACGGCCTCTTCGTCAACTACGGCTTCACCGAGCGGATCAAGGGCCTGCGCCGCAAGGAGAGCGATGCGATCCTTGGCATGCTGTTCGACCACATCCAGAAGCCGGAGTTCCTGGTCCGCTGGCGCTGGAGCCCGAACGCCATCGCCTTCTGGGACAACCGGGTGACGCAGCACTACGCGGTCAACGACTACCTGCCCCACCGACGGATCATGAACCGCGCCACGGTGCGGGGCGACCGGCCGTACCACCGCTCGCGGATGCCGGCCGAGCTCAGGGTCGCGGCGCAGTAGGGCTCACGCGCCGGGCGTCGATCGGCCAGACTTCGTAGGCCCCGTCCTCGTCCACGACGTAGAGCACGTCGTGCAGGTTGACGGTCGGGTCACAGTGGCCCGGCTGCAGCCAGACGATGTCGCCCACCTTCGGCAGGTCCGCCGGCCGCTCCACCGCCGGGTCGGCGTCCAGCGTCCCGATGGCGTCGACCGCCTCGCGCCCCAGCGCGCGCAGCTTCGCCATCATCTCGGGATGGAACACCGCCCCATGCTCGTCGCCCATCGCCCGCCAGGTGGAGCCCTCCGGCGCCCCGCCGACCACCCGCGCCGGCGGCCCGTCCACCGAGTGCGCCTTCAGGCCGACGTCGCAGGTGACATGCGTCTTGTGCCGGGCGGAGACCACGCCGGCCGCCAGGAACAGCGCCGCCGCGAACGGCCAGGGCCCGCCGTCCGGCGCGCCGCAGTCCTCGTACTCCACGTCCATGAAGGCGTAGGAGCCGGCCTGTATCTCGTTGAAGGCGCCCGAGCCGAGGTCCAGCGCATAGGTGCCGGTGCCCGCCCCCGTCACCACCTGCGGGTCGAGGGCCACGGCCTTCAGGTCGGCGACCAGGGCGGCGAGCTTGTCCTGCGCCGCCTTCGCCTTCGCCTTGCGAACGGCGAGATCGGCGAGGTGCTGCAGGTCGCCCGCGTAGCCTTGCACGCCGCGCCAGCGCAGGCCCGGCGAGTTCTGCGCCTTGCCGGCCAGCCCGACCGCCTCGCCGGGCGCGGCGCCGGTGCGGTGCAGGCCGAGGTCGATGTCGATCACCACCTCGATCACCGTCCCCGCCGCGCTCGCCGCCGCCGACAGCCGCTCGATCTGCCCCTCATCGTCGGCGACCACCCCGACCTTTGTCCCGCCCGCCGCCAGGGCCGCGATCCGCGCCGCCGCCCAGGGCGCGGGGGGCGAGGTGATCAGGACATCGCCGATCCCCGCCGCCGCGAAGGCCTCCGCCTCGCCGACGGTCTGGCAGCAGAGCCCGACGGCGCCGCCGGCCACCTGCAGCCGGCCGAGCGTCGAGCACTTGTGCATCTTGCCGTGCGCCCGCAGCGCCGCGCCCGCCGCGTCGGCGGCGGCCTGCATGGCCGCCAGGTTGCGCATCAGGGTCGCGCGCCGGACCACCAGGGCCGGGGTCTGCGGCGGGCGGAAAGTGGCGAGGGGGCCGAGGCGATCACTCATGCGCCAAGGACTAGCGCACCGGCCACGCCTTCGCCAATGCGCCCGGGAGGTGACCCGAGGAGGGCGCGCCGCGCCCCACGCGCGCTAATGCGCGAAGCGGTCCTTGTAGCGGCGCAGCTCCGCGGCCGTCATGCACTTGGGCGTGGTCACGTCGCTGACCCGCTGAACGCTGTCGGCGGTGACGAATTCCTGGGCGCCGTACTCGCGCTTGAAGGCCCGGCGGGTCTCGTCCGAGCGGTCGCAGACATAGACCATCACCCGCGCCTCGCGCCCGCTGGCCGCATTCTTCGCCGCACCGTCCGCCGAGCGCGCTGCCGGCTGCGGGCCGGCCGACGCGCCGGAAGCCAGCACCAGAGCCGCCGCGAGGCCGCCGACTGCAATCCTGATCACTTTTCGTTCCCTCCCCGGCCCCGCGAACAGCGCGGAGCTCAGGGCGAACGATACGCCGATCGTAGATTTTGTGAAGCTAATATGACAGTTTCGTCACGCCAACGTGACATTCTAGCCCTCCAAGCAACAATACTTGGATTTACCTTCATTACCTGGAGAAGTCCGGATTTGCAGGCGTGCGTTCTTGCTGAAGACATGAGAATCGCACTCGACGAGCCAGGGAGACGCCGCGCCGATCGGCCGCTATCGTGGCCCATCGCGGAGGAACGGCATGCTCGACCTGCACTACTGGCCCACGCCTAATGGCAAGAAGGTCACCATCCTGCTCGAGGAACTCGGCGTTCCCTACCAGGTGATCCCCTGCAACATCGGCCGCGGCGACCAGTTCACCGACGACTTCCTCAAGATCGGCCCCAACAACCGCATGCCGGCTCTGGTCGACACCGAGCCGAAAGACGGCGGACCGCCGCTCAGCATCTTCGAGTCCGGCGCGATCATGCTCTATCTCGGCGAGAAATACGACCGCTTCTACCCGCAGGACCTGCGCGGCCGGCATGAAGTGAACCAGTGGCTGATCTGGCAGATGGCCAACCAGGGGCCGAAGACCGGCGAATACGGCCACTTCCATCGCCTCGGCGAGGACAGGGGCGACCAGTCCTACGCCAGGCGCCGCTTCGCCGACGAGGTGAACCGCATGTACGGGGTGCTCAACAACCGCCTCTACGACCGCCCCTACCTGGCGGGCGAGGCCTACACGATCGCTGACATGATCTGCTACCCGTGGACCGTGAACTGGCAGGGCCAGGGTCAGGACCTGGACGAGTTCAAATACTTCAAGCGCTGGTTCGAGGAGCTCTCGGCCCGCCCGGCGGTGCGGCGCGGCCTGGCGGTGACCGCCGGCGACCCCGAGGATCCGGCCAGCGTCACCCCCGAGGAGCGCGAGCGGCGGATGAAGCTGCTCTACAACCAGCGCGCCCGCCCGGCGCCGGGCTAGGGCGCCCTCAAGGCGGGGTCAGCCGGAGGCGGCGCTCGGCCACCGCTTCCACGGCCGGGCGGCTGTAGGCCAGCGGCACGTATTCGCCCCTCGACCACTTGTCGAAGAGATCGCCGAAGTGCGGGCTGGAGGGGTCGCCCGACTGGCCGGGCGTATTGATCACGCGGCTGTTGTCCCAGGCCCCCACGTCCAGGACCATGCGGAACGAGGCGCCGGCCACCACCCGATAGTCGTTCGGCCGCCAGCTGGCCGCCAGCGGGCTGAGCATGGTCCCGGCCATCGGCGCGGGCCCCACCGACAGCCGCGCGCGCCGGGCCGGATCGACCAGCGGCGTCAGCGCATGCTCGAACCTGGCCTGGTGCAGGTCGCCCCAGCGCCAGCGGGCGGGATCCGGCCCGAGCTTGCCGCGCACTTCGGCGAAGGCCGCCTTGAGGCTGTCCTTGAGGATCGCGTCCCGCGCCCCGTCGGGATCGGCGCCGAGGCTGGCGTCGGGGACCTCCAGCAGTTCGAGCACGGCGGCGAAGTCGCCCGCGCCGACCGCCGCCCGCGCCGCCGCCGGGGTCGCCCGCGCCACGGTCGCGCGGCCCAGGTGCTTGGCGATCCAGATCTCGTAGACCGCCGCCGCCGCGCTGTCGGCCGCGGTTCGCCCGTCCCAGCCGCGCACCAGGTCGAGCGCCGCGCGGGTGTCGGCGTCGTCCGAGGCCAGCGGCTCGAGAAGCGCCTGCAGGCGGCGGGCGGTGACGTTGATCGGGTCGGTCTGCAGCGCCATCGCGTCGGCCAGGCTGACCTTGTCATTGGCCGCCAGCACCTCGGAGATGCGCCGCACCCGCGCATCGTTCGACCACTCGAACCCCACCTTGCGTTCGGCGTAGGGATAGTCGGCCGGCAGGTTCATCTCGTTGGCGGTGGCGAACCAGCCCTTGGCCGGATTGTGGCTCTGCGGCAGTTCGGCCGCCTTGAGGAACCCGTTCCACTCGTAGCGCCCGTCGCCCGGCACGGGGAACAGCCCGTCCCATCCCGGCCGCACCGGCGTGCGCGAGCCGACGATCCAGCCGATGTCGCCCGAGGCGTCGGCATAGACCTGGTTCTCCGAGGGCGCGCCCCAGTTCTCCATCGCCGCGGTGAAGCCCTTCCAGTCCCTGGCGGTCATGTAGCCGACCGAGCCGAAATAGGCCGAGGTCCCCGGTTCGCTCCAGACGCTGCGCAGCGCATAGGCGCGATGCTTGCCGGGCTCGCGCTTCACCACCGGGCCGTGGCGGGTGAAGGCCAGATCCACCTCCGCGGCAGCCCCGCCCTTCACCGGGATCGTCTCGAGGACCAGGCGCATCGGCTCCCAGCCGCCCTTGTAGCGATAGCGCAAGGGGTCGGCCGGATCGGTCTCGTAGACGTAGAGGTCCTCCTGGTCGGCCGCGAAGATCGTCAACCCGAAGGCGATGGTCCCGTTGTGGCCGATGGAGATGCCCGGCAGGGCCGGCTCGCCCGCGCCGATGGCCGAGAAGCCCGGCGCCTCCATGTGCACGATGTAGCGCAGCGAGGGCGCGCCGTGCTCGCGGTGCGGGTCGTTGGCCAGGATCGGCCGGCCTGTGGCGGTGCGGCTGGGCGCGATGGTCCAGTTGTTGGAGCCGATGGCGTCCGGCGGAACGTCGGCGGCGATCTTCAGCGGCGCGGTGCGCTCGAAGCGCACCCCCTGCGTCGCCAGGCCGTAGTCGGCCAGCACATCCTCGGGAACGTCGCAGGGATCCAGCCCCTCCGGGACCTTCAGCGTCCAGTCCGGCTCCAGCTTGCGTTGCAGGCGCGTCGCCTCCAGGCCGCCCAGGCAGACGACGCGGGCGCGGGCGACCTCGGCGGCGGCGTTGCGGGTCAGGCCGTGGCTGCGGATACGCACCACGTCCTCGGCCTTCCAGAGGTCGGGCTGCGTCCCGGCGATGGCGAACTCCTCCGGCAGCGGGCGGCCGCCGGCGCGGATTTCGCCGACGTAGGCGTTGATGCCGGCGACGAAGGCTTCGGCGTAGCCCTTCGCGTCGGGGCCGTAGGCGGCCCACTCGCGCTCCATGGCGCCGCGGTAGCGGAAGAGGCGGGCGGCTCGATCCTGAGGCACGTAGGCCGCGCCGAAGTCGCGGGCCAGCAGGCCCAGGCCGCGCTTGCGCCACAGGTCGATCTGCCAGAGCCGGTCGCGCGCGACGTTGTAGCCCTGCAGGAAGAAGGCGTCGCGCACGCTGCCGGCGTAGATGTGGGAAATGCCCCACTTGTCGACGAGAATCTCCGCCGGCGCCGCCAGGCCCGCGACGGTGCGGGCTTCCTGCGCCGGCTCGGCGGCGGCCGGGGCGGCCAGGGCGCAGAAGCCCAGGGCGAGGGCGGCGAGTTTTCGGATCATGGGAACCCTCATGCGTCGATGTCCGCGCCACGCATCTCGCGGACCAGGAAGAGCCCGACCACGAAGGTCACCGCCGCGATGGCGATCGGGTACCAGAGGCCGAAGTAGATGTTGCCCTGCGCCACCACCATCGCGAAGGCCGTGGTCGGCAGGAACCCGCCGAACCAGCCGTTGCCAATGTGATAGGGCAGGCTCATGGAGGTGTAGCGGATGCGCGCCGGGAACATCTCCACCAGCGCCGCGGCGATCGGCCCGTAGACCATCGTCACATAGAGCACGAGCAGGAAGAGCAGGCCCACCACCAGCGGCTTGTTCACCCGCTCAGGGTCGGCCTTGGCGGGATAGCCGGCGTCGGCGAGGGCGGCGTTCAGCTGCGCCTGCCAGGCGGTGCGGGTGGCGATGAACACCGGCGCCGGCAAAGCCTTGCCGTCGAAGCTCGGCATGGCCCGCTCACCGATCTGCACCACGGCGACGGAGCCCGGCGCGGCGCGGACGTTCTCGTAGGAGATACCGGCCTGGGTGAGCGCGGCCTTGGCGACGTCGCAGGAGCTGGCGAAGGTCTGGCGTCCGATGGGGTCGAACTGGAAGGCGCAGGTCGCCGGGTCGGCGATCACCCGCACCGGGGCGCCGGCGCTCGCGGCGGCCAGCTGCGGATTGGCCGCGGCGGTGAGCGCCTTGAAGATCGGCTGGTAGGTGAGCGCGGCCAAAAGGCAGCCGGCGAGGATCACCGGCTTGCGGCCGATCTTGTCGGAGAGCCAGCCGAACACCACGAAGAACGGCGTGGCCAGCAGCAGGGCGACGGCGATCAGGGTGTTGGTGGTCACCCCGTCGACCTTCAGCGTCTTCTCCAGGAAGAACAGGGCGTAGAATTGGCCGGTGTACCAGACCACCGCCTGGCCGGCGGTGAGCCCGACCAGCGCCAGGATCACCAGCTTCAGGTTGCCCCAGCGGGCGAAGGACTCGGCCAGCGGCTTCTTCGAGGCGCGGCCCTCCTCGACCATCTTCCTGAACACCGGACTCTCGTCGAGCTTCAGCCGGATCCACAGCGAGACCCCCAGCAGCAGCGCCGAGACCAGGAACGGGATGCGCCAGGCCCAGGCGGCGAAGGCGTCCTCGCCCACCGACAGGCGCACGGCCAGGATCACCACCAGGCTGAGGAACAGGCCCACCGTGGCGGTGGTCTGGATCCAGCTGGTGTAGAGCCCGCGCTTGCCGGGCGGGGCGTGCTCGGCGACGTAGGTGGCCGCCCCGCCATACTCGCCGCCGAGCGCCAGGCCCTGGATCAGCCGCATGACGATCAGGGCGATCGGCGCGGCGACGCCGATCTGGCTGTAGCCCGGCAGGAGGCCGACCACGAAGGTGGAGACCCCCATCAGGATCATGGTGACGAGGAAGGTGTTCTTGCGCCCCCAAAGGTCGCCCAGCCGGCCGAAGACGATCGCCCCGAACGGCCGCACCGCGAAGCCCGCCGCGAAGGCCAGCAGGGCGAAGATGTAGCCCGTCGTCGGATCGACGCCGGAGAAGAAGTGCAGGGTGATCAGCCCGGCCAGCGAGCCATAGAGGTAGAAGTCGTACCACTCGAACACCGTGCCGGCGGAGGCGCCGGCGATCACCAACCGGTTGGAACGCGGCGGTTCCGGCGCACTCTCAGCCGACGACATGGCCCCTCCCCGCCCGTTTTCGTGCGGGCTTGTCCCAACCATAGCGCGACGGATCGTCCCGGCTAGGCCCGCCGGCGATCGCCGCCCGACATGCTTTCCCCTTTGTTCACATCTGCCCGAAATAGTTTTCCGCATGTGGCGCAGAGAGGGCGTGCGATGAGGGCGTCGGATCCGGCGGCGGCAGGCCCGCTCGCCGCGAAGCTGGCGCAGGTCGCCCTGGTCACGCCGCATGCGGTCGCGGTCTGCGATCCCGGCGGCTGCATCACCTGGGTCAACGCGGGCTTGATCGCCCTCAGCGGGCGAAGCGCCGACCAGCTCATCGGCCGACCGCTCCCCGAACTGATCGCGGCCATCGCCGAACAGCCGCAGGCGTCGCAGGCCGTCTGCGACGCCATGCGCGGTGTCGGCGCCCGGCTCGAGCCGATCCGGTGCCTGAGGGGAGAGGCCGCCTACTGGCTTGATCTCGACGTGCGGCCGGCGTTCAACGAGGCCGGCGAACGCGACGGTTGCATCGCCGTCGGCGTGGAGGTCACCGACGCCCAGGAAAGCCAGGCCCGGCTGAACGCCACCACCGCCGCCTTGCGCTCGGCCGGCAAGCTGGCGCGGATCGGCGGCTGGGAGGTCGATATGCGTCGCGGCGTCGTCTCCTGGAGTCCGGAACTGGTCGAAGTGCTGGGCCGGGCGGCGGCGACCGAGGGCATCGAAGGCTCCCTCGCCGTCTATCCCGAGCCCGACCGCACACAGGTGCGCGAGGCGGCCGGTCGGGCGATCGCGGGCGCCGACAACGGCCGCTTCGACCTCGAAGGCCGCGCCATCAACGCCGCGGGCGAGTTCATCTGGATGCGCATGCTGGGCGAGGCGGTGTTCGAGGACGGCGTCTGCGTGGCGATCCACGGCGCCAGCCAGGACATCACGCACGAACGCGCCGCCACCGCCGAGCTGCGGGAGTCCGAACGCTTCGCGCGCGGCGTGATCGACGGCATCGGCGCCATGCTGGTGGTGATCGACGAAGCCGGAACGATCATCGAGGCCAACCGCGCCTTTCGCGCCCTGGGGGCGCAGATTCGCGGAACCGAGGATTACCCGATGGGCGGCGACATGTTCGCCGTGCTCTCACGCCTGCCCGGGGTTCACGGCCGTGCGGTGATCAAGGGCGTCCGCAGCGTCCTCGACGGCGAGGCCGAGAGCTTCACCCGCGCCTATCAGTCCAGGAACGGCGAATGGTTCCGCATGACCGCCGCCCGGTTCGCCGGCGAGGGGCCGGTGCGCTGTGTGGTCATCACCCAGTCGATCGCCGACCTGAAGGTTTCCGAAGCGCGCCTCAAGGAAGCCAACGCCAGCCTGAAGAAGGCCCGCGACGCGGCCGACGCCGCCAATGCGGCGAAGTCGGATTTCCTGGCGACCATGAGCCACGAGATCCGAACGCCGTTGAACGGCGTACTCGGCATGGCCCAGGCCATGACCAACGACGATCTGCCCGGCGCCCAGCGCGAACGCCTGAGCGTCATCCGCAAATCCGGCGAAACCCTGCTGGTGCTGCTCAACGACCTCCTCGACCTGTCGCGCATCGAATCCGGCCGAATGGAGCTGGAGGACGGCGTGATCGACCTCGCCGGCGTGGTCGGCGGCGTGCAGTCCACCTTCCAGGCGCTCGCCGAGGCCAAGGGCGTGGCCCTGGTCGCCGACATCGCGCCGGCCGCCGAAGGGTTCTGGCGGGGCGATCCCACCCGGGTCCGGCAGATTCTCTCCAACCTGGTCTCAAACGCGGTGAAGTTCACCTCGGAAGGCGAGGTGGGCATCGCCGTGGAGGCGACGCGCCGGGGCCTTGTGCTGACCGTGAGCGACACCGGCCCGGGCGTGCCCGCCGACCGCCTGCCGCTGTTGTTCGACAAGTTCGTGCAGGCGGACGCCTCCACCACCCGCCGTCACGGCGGTTCGGGCCTCGGGCTGGCGATCTGCAAGGAGCTGGCGGTGCTGATGGGCGGCGACGTGGAGGCCAGCAGCATCGTCGGCGAAGGCTCGACCTTCACCCTGCGCCTGCCCGTCGAACGCGCCGCCGCGCCGGCCGCCGCCGCGCCGGAGCCCTCCGCGCCCGTCGAGGATCGCCCGCTCAGGGTGCTGGCCGCCGACGACAACGAGATGAACCGGCTGGTGCTGACCACCCTGCTCGGCCAACTCGGCATGCAGGTGACCTGCGTGGACGACGGCGCCGAGGCGGTGGCCGCGGTGATCGGCGGCGACTGGGACCTGGTGCTGATGGACGTGCAGATGCCCAACCTCGACGGCCTGGCCGCCACCCGCCTGATCCGCGCCGACGAGCTGCAGACCCGCCGTCCGCGCCTGCCGATCATCGCGCTCACCGCCAATGCGATGGATCACCACCGCGCCGAGTATCTGGCCTGCGGCATGGACGCGGTGGTCGCAAAGCCGATCGAGCTGCCGCTGCTGCTGGCGGCGATCGACGAAGCCTGCGCCGCCGCGGCCGAGCCGGAGGCCCTCAGGCGCGGTTGACGCTGTTGGCCTTGATCTGCGCCGCGCCGTTGGCGGCCAGGTCGACGCGGGTGTCCGTCAGGCTCACCGGCCCCTCCAGCGCGGCGTTGACGTCGTCGATGCCAGCCTGCGCCGCGCCGCCGCGGGCGTAGAGGTAGCGCAGCGAGATGCGCTCATGGTCGGCGGCGTCCGGCTGGGTGCCATGCAGGGTGCAGGCGTGCCAGACGGCGGCGAAGCCGGTCTCGCCGGTGAGCATCAGCTGCTCCACCAGCGCCTCGCCGCAGCCGGGGTTGCGATAGAGCCAGGCGCCCTCGCCGGCCGGGGTCAGGTCGTGGGGAAAGACCGAGCCGCCCAGCGCGTGGCTGCCGCGCAGCAGATAGAGCGGCGCGTCGTGGCGGCTGACGGGATGCAGGTAGACGTAGAGCGTCACGAAATCGGCGCTGCGGTCCTTGTAGTCGATCAGGTCCTGGTGAAAGTCGATGCCGTAGAAGTAGGTCACGTCCCGGTGCTGCGGCTTCACATAGGCGCCGAGGTTGTTGACCGGATTGCCCTCGATCCGCGCCTTCAGCCAGGGCGGGATCGAGCGGGCCGGGACGCCGCAGACGATCTTGCGGTTGAGCAGCTCGTAGCCCTCGCCGAGCAGGGCGGTGAGCCCCTCGACGATGTGCGGCGCGCGCTCGACGAAGCCGAGCTGGTCCTCGAAGCGGTCGAGGAGGTTGCGGCCCGGGCGCGGATTGACCCCGACGTACTGCGGGTCGGCGTCGAACTCGGCCTCGCTGAGGAACAGGCTCTCGTCGTAGAGCCGGTCGGCGCGCAGGGCGGCCAGCAACGCCGTCGCGGCCGCCGGGCTGACCCGCTCATCGAAGATGTGGGCGCCGTCGCGTCGCAGGTTCTTCACCAGCGGGTGCGAAGCGGCTGCGGCCTTGGGCAGGGCGGTCATCGGGCGGTCTCCGTCAGGCGGCACCCCAGCATGATCGTGGTTAACGCCCTCTTAGACTGGCGACCGGCCGCTCCGCAGCCTAGATGCACAGCTTGGAAGGAGCTCGATGATCATGGCTGAAACCACCTACGACGTGCGCGACAATCCCGAGGCCGAACGCTTCGAGGTGACGGTGGACGGCCACCTGGCGATCGCCGAGTACCGGCTGACCGACAAGACGATCCTGTTCAGCCACACCGAGGTGCCCTCGGCGCTGGAAGGCCGCGGCGTCGGCAGCGCGCTGGTGAAGGCCGGTCTGAAGTCGGCGCGCAAGCGGGGTCTTCAGGTGCTGCCCGTCTGCACCTTCTTCGCCGGCTACATCAAGCGCCACCCCGAGGAGCACGACCTGGTGCATCCGGACTACAGGACCGCCCTGGGGATCTAGCTCCATGCCAGATCCGCGGTGTCGATCGGCAGCTTGCGGATGCGCTTGCCGGTGGCCGCGAAGAGGGCGTTGCAGAGCGCCGGCATCACCGGCGGCAGGGCGGGTTCGCCCAGGCCCGTCGGCGGATTGTCGGTCTTCAGGAAATGCACCTCGATCGGCGGCGCCTCGTTCATCCGTGTAAGCGGGAAGTCGTCGAAGTTGCTCTCCACCGTCCGGCCGTTCTCGATGGTGATCTGGCCCTTGGCGTGGGCCAGGCCGTCGATGACCGAGCCCTCCACCTGGTTGGCGGCGTTGATCGGGTTGATGATCGTCGAACCGACGTCGCCGACCACCCACACCTTGTCGACCTTGAACGCGCCGTCGCGAGCCGCCGTCGCCTGGATGACGGTGGCGAAATAGCCCAGGTGGGAGAAGTAGAAGGCGCAGCCGAGCCCGGTCCCCCTTGGCAGCTTGCGGCCCCAGCCGGCCTTCTCGGCGGCGAGCTTCAGCACGCCGGCCTGACGGCCCATGTCGTAGCCCACGGGCGGCCGCCCGCCTGGCGGGGTCGGCGCGGGCGAGGCGAGCACGCGCGGCGCGCCCATCACCTCCAGGCGGAACGCGACCGGGTCCTTGCCGGCGGCGTGCGCCACCTCGTCGATGAAGCACTGGAAGACGAAGGCCAGCGCGTTGCTGCCCGGCGCCCGCAGCGGCCCGGTCGGCACGCCTAGCGGGATCTTCGAAACGCCATAGTCGATGTTGGGGATCGCCCGCGCCGGCCACTCGACCGGCGACATCGCGGCGCTGCGCGAGAAGCCCTCGCCCTGGCCGAAGGTGACGAAGTGGTCGCTGAGCGCGGT
Organism: Caulobacteraceae bacterium; assembly: GCA_020852035.1. Lineage (GTDB taxonomy): Bacteria > Pseudomonadota > Alphaproteobacteria > Caulobacterales > Caulobacteraceae > Phenylobacterium. Next base: position 33,717 of record JADZBR010000241.1, on the reverse strand, counting down.
CAGCCTGCCCTCGCCGTCCACCGCCGCCTTCAGCTTGTGGAAGCCGGCGGGCCGGTAGAAGTCGTGCTGGATGTCGTCCTGGCGGGTCCAGACCAGCTTGACCGGCCGCCCGGCCTGTTTGGCGATCGCCGCGCTCTCGACCATCCAGTCGTTGTTCAGCCGCCGGCCGAAGCCGCCGCCGCAGCGGACCATGTGGATGGTGACGTCCTCGGGCTTCACGCCCAGGTGCTTGACGATCAGGCCGCGGCCCTCCTCGGGGTTCTGGGTCGGCGCCCAGACCTCGACCTTGCCGCCCTCGACCCTGGCGGTGCAGTTCTGCGGCTCCATGTTCGCGTGCGCCAGGAAGGGATAGGCGTATTCGGCCTCCACCACCTTGGCGGCCTTGGCGAAGGCGCCCGCCGCATCGCCGTCCTTGCGCAGCACGGCCTGCGGCTCACCCTCGAACAGCTTGGCCGCCGCCTCGGCGTAGCCGGCGCTGGACTGCCGGGCCGTCTCGCCCTCGGCCCATTCGACCTTCAGGACGTCCCGCGCCTTGTTGGCGACCCACCAGCTGTCGGCGAGGATCGCCACGCCGTCGAGCAGGCCGTCGAGCGCATCGCCGCCCTTCACCACGAAGGCGTCGCGCACGCCCTTTTGCGCCTTCACTTCGTCGAGGTTGGCCGAGACCACCTTGCCGCCGAACACCGGGCATTTGACGAACACCGCGTGGGTCATGCCCGGGACCTTCACGTCGATCCCGAACTGTTGCCGGCCGGTGGCGATGGCCTCGCCGTCCACATTGGGCATCGACTTGCCGATGATCCGGTAGGTCCCGGGATCCTTGAGCGGCACGGTGGCCAGCTCCGGCGGCGCGATGGTCGCGCAGCGCTGCGCCAGGGCGCCATAGGCCAGCGTCCGGCCGCTGGCGGCGTGGCGCACGACGCCGGGCGTAGTGTCGCATTCGCCGACCGGGCAGCTCCAGCTCTGGGCGGCGGCGGTCAGCAGCATCTGGCGGCCGGCCGAGCCGACGCGGCGCAGCTCATCCCAGTGCAGGGGCGTGGCCATGCTGCCGCCGGCGAACTGGCGGCCATAGAGCGCCGCGTCGGCCAGCGCCTGCTCGATGCGCACCTTCTCCCAGTCTGCGTCCAGCTCCTCGGCGATCAGCATCGGCAGCATGGTCTTGATGCCCTGGCCGATCTCCGGGTTCTTGGCGACGATGGTCACCCAGCCGTCGGGAGCGATCCTCACATAGGTGTTGAGCGCCGCGGGGGCGGCGGCCCGGGCCGCGCCCTTGCCGGCCAGGCTGAAGCCGAGCAGCAGGCCGCCGCCGGTCGCCGCGCCGGTGCGCAGGAAGGCGCGGCGGGAGGTCTCGAAGGCGTCTTTCAGCGGATGGATGCCCATGCGGCTCAAGTCTCCCGGCTGTCGGCGACGGGCAGGCCGGCGGCCTGTTTGATCGCCGCGCGGATGCGCGTGTAGGTCCCGCAGCGGCAGAGGTTGCCGCTCATCGCCTCGTCGATATCGGCGTCGGTCGGCTTGGGCGTGGCGGCCAGGAGGGCCGAGGCCGACATGATCTGACCGGCCTGGCAGTAGCCGCACTGCGGCACGTCATGAGCGATCCAGGCGGCCTGCACCTTCTTGCCGACGGACGTGGCCCCCACCGCCTCGATGGTGGTGACCTTGCCGGTCACCGCCGAGATCGGGGTGACGCAGGCGCGCACCGGTTCACCATCGACATGCACCGTGCAGGCCCCGCAGAGCGCCGCGCCGCAGCCGAACTTGGTTCCCTTCAGGTCGAGCTCGTCGCGCAGCACCCAGAGCAGCGGCATCTCGCCGTCGACATCGACAGTGCGCCCCTGCCCGTTCACCTGGATCGTATAGGCCATGCGCGTTCCCCGTCGTCTGTTCAGGGAATCATACGGCCAAGGCGGCGAGCTTGTCAGCTTGCGATAGCGTCAACATCCGAGGCGCGCGGCGGATGTCGCTCCGGCGACGCCAGCAGCAGCACGGTCGCGCCCAGCAGCGCCGAAGACAGCGAGCCCAGAAGCACGCCGATCTTCACCTCGTCCTGCAGCGTCACCGAACCGGGGAAGGCCAGGAGGCCGATGAACAGGCTCATGGTGAAGCCGATCCCGCAGAGCAGGGAGACGCCGTAGACCTGCGCGATCGAGGCGTTCTCCGGCCAGTCGGCCAGTTTCAGCCTGACGGTGATCCAGGCCGCCGAGAAGACCCCGACCTGCTTGCCGAGGAACAGCCCCGCCGCCACGCCGAGCGTGACCGGGGCGATGATCTGCGCCCAGCCGATGCCCGCCAGCGAAACCCCGGCGTTGGCGAAGCCGAACACCGGCACCACCAGGAAGCCCACCCAGGGCGCCAGCGCATGCTCCAGCCGGTGCAGCAGCGAATTGGCGTCGTCCGGCCGCGCCGGCGACTTGTCGAGCGGGATGGTGAAGGCCAGCGCCTCCCCAGCCAGGGTGGCGTGGACCCCCGACTTCAGCACGCAGACCCAGAGCACCGCGCCGAGGATCAGATAGAGCCAGAGCCGCCGCACGCCGAACCCGTTGAGCGCCGCCAGCACCGCCAGCACCGCCGCGGCCGCGGCGAGCCAGAGCATCGAAAGCTCGGCCGTGTAGAACACCGCGATGATCAGCACCGCCCCCAGGTCGTCGAGGATGGCGAGGGCTGTGAGGAAGATCTTCAGCGATACCGGCGCCTTCTTCCCGAGCAGCGCCAGCACGCCGAGCGCGAAGGCGATGTCGGTGGCCGCCGGCGTCGCCCATCCGGCCAGGGTCTCGGGCGTGCGGTGATTGAAGGCCACATAGATCAGGGCCGGGACCATCATCCCGCCCAGCGCCGCCACCCCCGGCAGCGCCCGCTTCGGCCAGGTGGCCAGCTGGCCGTCCAAGAGCTCGCGTTTGATCTCCAGCCCGACCAGCAGGAAGAACACCGCCATCAGGCCGTCGTTGATCCAGTGCAGCAGGTTCAGCGGCCCGAGATAGGTCTTCAACGCGCCGAAATAGGCGTCCGACGCCGGCGAGTTGGCGACGATCAGGGCGACGGCCGCGGCGCCCATCAGCACAACGCCCCCCGCCGCCTCGCTGGCGATGAAGCGGCGCAGGGCCGAGGCGGGGCGATGGGATGCGGCGGTCATCGGGCCTGTCTAACCATCGCTATCGCGGATTTGAACCGCCGGCGCTTGCGGAACGGTCAAGCTCGATGGACGCTTTGCCGACAATGGCGTCACGAAAACCAAGACGGCTGCACGCCCGTCGCCTTCGAGCGGGCCTGAGGGCCCGGCTGCGCGCGCTCTATCACGGCCATTCCCGCGAAGCCGTGCGCTTCAGGCTGAGCGTCATCGCGCTCGACATCCTGATCATCGCCTTCTTCATCGGCGGCCCCTTCCTGCGCGGCACGCCGCTGTTCCTGCCGGTGGACTACGCGATCGCCGCGCTCCTGGCGTTGGACCTGGTCGCCCGCGCCCTGGCCTATTCGACCCGCCGGCGCTGGATCGCCCAGCCGATCGTCTGGGTGGACCTTTTCATCCTCGCCACCCTGCTCTTCCCGCAGTGGTTCTACGCCTTCGCGTTCCTCAGGGTGCTGCGGCTCTGGACGCTGTTCCATTCGGACTTCTTCTGGAAGACCGTGGGCCGCCGCTACAACGAAAGCCGCTGGGAAGACGTGGCCAAGTCCGTGGCCAATCTCGTCACCTTCGTCTTCGTCATGACCGGGTTCGTCTACGCGGTGTTCGGCCGCCGGCACCCGGACGTGAACGGTTATGTCGATGCGCTCTACTTCACCATCTCCACCCTGACGACGACGGGATTCGGCGACATCACCCTGCCGGGAACCATCGGCAAGCTGATCGCCATCGTCACGATGGTGACCGGCATCACGCTCTTCGTCGGCCTCGCCCAGACGCTGATGCGACCGCCCAAGGTGCACTTTCCCTGCCCCACCTGCGGCCTCATCCGGCACGACCCGGACGCGGTGCACTGCAAGGCTTGCGGTCAGATTCTCAACATCCCCAACCCGTACTAGCTACTTCAGCGTCTTCAGGTGGGCGATCAGCGCCTTGCGTTGTGCGGGATTGGCCACCCGCATCATCATCCGCGACCCGGGCGCGAAGGTGGCGGGCGCGGCCAGATAGGCGTCCAGGGCCGCGTCGCTCCAGGTCCCGCCCTTGGCCGTCAGGGCCGGCGAGTACTTGTATCCTGGCCGGCTCGCGACCCTGGCCCCGGCCACGCCCTTCAGCGCCGGGCCCGCGGGCGTCGAGGCCGCGCCGTGGCACATCTTGCACTGACTGGCGAAGAGCTTGGCCCCGTCGGGAGCCTGGGCGGCGGCCTGCTGCGTTCCGGCCAGGGCCGCCGCCAAGCCGAACATCGTCGCCAGAACCCGCATGCCCCCTCCACCTCGCCGCGCGACCATCCACCACAGGGGGCTGGACGGACGCAAGGGCGCCCGTGATCTCTTTCGCGATACAGAGGTTGCGCTGACGAGGCGGAAGCATGGCGTCCCATGACGAAGAGGTGCTGGTGGTGGGCGCCGGGATGGCCGGCCTGTTCGCCGCCCTGGCGCTCGCCCCCACCGGCCGGCGGATCCTGGTGCTGGAGCGCGACGGCCCGCCGCCGGAGGGCGACGCCGACGAGGCCTTCGAGAGCTGGCATAGGCGCGGCGTCGGCCACCTGCGCCACAGCCACGCCTTCCTGGCGCGCCTGCGCACCGTGATTCGCGACGAGCACCCCGAACTGCTGGCCGACCTGATGGCCGCCGGCTGCCGCGAGATCGGCTTCTCGGACATGCTCACCGACCGGCACAAGCCCGCCTACCGGCCCGAGCCCGAGGACGCCGATCTCGTCATCCTGACCAGCCGCCGCACCACCCTGGAGCTGGTCATGCGCCGCTACGTCGAGCGCCTGCCGAACGTCGAGCTCCGCCCCGGCGTCTGGGCGCGCCGTCTGCTGCTGGAGGATGGCCCGCCGCCCAAGGTGCGCGGCGTCCTGGCCGAGACCGCCGAGGGCGAGGTGGAGATCCCGGCGACCGTCGTGGTCGACGCCGCCGGCCGCACCTCGCAGATGGTCGAACAGCTCGTCGAGGCCGGTGCGGCCATCGCGGAGGAGAGCGAGACCGCCGGCATCCTCTACTTCACCCGCCACTACCGCCTCGTCCCCGGCGCGACCGAACCGCCGCGCGGCAAGCGGCCGGCCTCCGGCGACCTCGGCTACCTGAAGTTCGGCGTCTTCCCCGGCGACGGCGGCTGTTTCTCGATCACCATCGCCGTGCCCGAGATCGAGATGGAGCTGCGCCAGTCCATCGTGCGGCCGGAGACCTTCGACGCGGTCTGCCGCGAGATGCCGGGCCTCGTCCCCTGGCTCGCGCCGGACGTCGCCGAGCCGGTCAGCAAGGTGTTCGGCATGGGCGACCTCAACAGCCGCTGGCGCGAGTTCGCGCCGAAGGGCGAGGCGGCGGTGCACGGCTTCTTCCCGATGGGCGACGCCCTGGTCCGCACCAATCCGCTATACGGCCGCGGCTGCTCCTTCGCCGCGGTGGAGGCGGGCCTGCTGCGCACCGCGCTCGACGAGACCCCCTTTCCCGGCGAGCGCCTGACCACCTACGCCCGGCTGATCCGCGAGGAGCTGCGCCCCTACTACCTCGACATGCGCCGCCAGGACCGCGCCGCGATCCGCCGGGCCCGCCAGGCGCTGACCCCGAACCACCGCGCCACCCTGCGCGCGAAGATGCTGAAGAGCTTCGCCGAGGATGGGGTCGCCATCGCCGTCCGCTCGGACGTGGCGCTGATGCGCGCGGCCATGCGCGGCTTCCACATGCTGGAACACCCGTCGGCCTGGCTGAAGCGCCCGGAGAACATGGCCAAGGTGCTGCGCCACTGGGCGACGCCGAAGGCCGCCAAGGCCGACGCCTATCCGCTGAAGCCCGGGCCGGGTCGCAGCGAGCTGATGGCGGCGGTGGGCCTGGATGCATCGGCGGACCTGCTGCCTGCCTAAGCTGCGCGCCTAAGCTCACTCGGCTGGCGCCAGGGCAATTGACATTATTTCCGCTCATTCCCGCGAAAGCGGGAACCCAGGCTTTTTTGGTTCAGCGGGAAACGCCGGCGTCCTCCGACAAAACGCCTGGGTCCCCGCTTTCGCGGGGATGAGCGAAGGGGTTGGGGGCGAGATCGGCCGAAACTTGGTTGCGAGGACCGCCCTAGCTCGGCTCAATCGGCCCGGAGAACAGCCCGCCCTTGGCCAACTGGTCGCGCATCGCCTCGGGGTCCAGCGTCGCGGCCTTGTCGAACTCGACCAGCTCCGGCGGCACGTACCAGTGCAGCTTGTCGGCGTGGTAGGCCTCCCAAACGACCTTGGCCACCTCCACCGGCGGGATGGCGCGCCACATGCCCTCCTTGGGCGCCATCGCCGCCGCGCCCGGCGGCAGGATCGGTGTGTCGATCAGCCCCGGCAGCACGTCGGCGGCGCGCACGCCATAGGCTTTGAACTCCACCGCCAGCGCTTCGGTCAGGCCCTTCACCGCATGCTTGGTGGCCGAATAGACCGCGATGTTGGCCATGCCGTAGGTCGCCGACGACGAGGAGGTGGTGAAGCACATCGACCCCGGCGTCGCCCGCAGCATCGGCAGGGCTGCGTGGATGCCGATCAAGACACCCACGAAGTTCACCTGCACCACCGCCAGCACGTCCTCGAACGGCTGGTCGGCGAACGGCCCGCCGCGGCCGATGCCGGCGTTGTTGTAGAGGAGGTCGAGCTTGCCGCCCGTCGCCTCGCCGAACGCGGCCAGCGCGGCCTGGTAGTCGGCGCGGTCGGTCACGTCGAGCCGGCGCACGACGCAGTTCTCCGCGCCGAGCTCAGCCTCCAGGCTCTTCAGGCCCTCGTCGTTGACGTCGTAGCCGCCGACGAACCAGCCCTTCTCCACGAAGAGCCTGGCCGTCTCGCGCCCCATGCCGGACGCCGCGCCGGTGATGAATGCGCTCTTGCGCCCGTTGGCCTGTCCCATGCCCTTCAGTCCGCGAAGGCCGGCGTGCGCTTCTGCATATTGGCCATGATCGCCTCGACCTGGTTGGGCGAGCCGATCAGCGCCCCCTGCTCGCGGCTCTCGGCCAGCAGCACGGCGTGCTGGTCGCCCTCCGCGGCGAGGTTGAGCAGGCGCTTGCCGGCGCGGATGGCGTCGGGGTTCTTGGCCGCGATCTCCGCCGCCAGAGCCAGGGCCTCGGCCCGCGGATCGGCGCAGACGCGGGTGGCCAGGCCCATGGCCAGCGCCTCGGCGCCGTCGAAGATGCGGCCGGTGTAGGTCAGCTCGCGGGCCACGTCGTCACGCACGAGAGTGCGCATCAGCACCATGCCGGCCATGTCCGGGATCAGGCCCCACTTGATCTCCAGCACCGCCAGCCGCACGTCCGGCGTGACGAACCTCATGTCGGCGCCCAGCGCCAGCTGGAAGCCGCCGCCGAAGGCCACGCCGTGCACCGCGGCGATCACCGGCACGGGGATCTCATGCCACACCATCACCGCGTGCTGCGCCCGGTTGGAGCCGCCCTCGGTGCGGTCGCGGGTCAGCAGGGCCTCGCCGGCGTTCGCATCGCGCTGGCGACGCTCGCCGGAGGCCATCTGGCCGAAGTTGCCCATGTCGAGCCCGGCGCAGAAGGCGCGGCCCTCGCCGGAGAGCACCACCGCCCGCACCCCCGCCTCGCCCTTCAGCCGCTCACCGGTCTCGATCAGCGCGCCGAACATGGCGTCGTCCAGGGCGTTCATCTTGTCGACGCGGACCAGGCGGACGTCGGCCACGCCGTCCTTGATCTCGACTTGCACCCGATCGTTCATGGCGTCCTCCCTGACGTTCCGGCCGACAGTGGAGCGCCGGACGCTGCGGCAATCAACGGCGTGATGCGGGAGAGCAAACCTTCCCCCAGCATGGGGGAAGTGGCCTGAGACCCGAAGGGGCGAGGGTCGATGGGGGAAGCCGGTGCTTCCTCTCAAATCTCCCCCATCGACCCTCAGCCTACGGCTTTCGGGCCACTTCCCCCATGCTGGGGGAAGGCTCGCGGCGTCAACCGAAGGGGACGACCTTGTTGCCGGCGTCATGCCCGATGTCGGCGCGCCCGAGGTAGGGGATGCCCGAGCGCTCGCACCAGTAGCGGGCGACCTCCTCCTCCGAGAGCCCGAAGTCCGGGTCGTTCTCGGGGATCAGGCTGCAGCGGCCCAGGCGAATGCCGGCGACCTTGCGGATGTTGGAGCTGCTGGTGATCTGAAAGAGCAGCCGGTCGATCCGGTACATGTACTCCGACACCTCCTCCAGCATCAGCACATGCCCCGAAAGGTCCGGCTCCAGCGGCGTGCCGATCAGGCTGGCAAGGATCACCATGTTGAAGGCCGCCGTCCTGCCGGTCCGCGCCGACGGCTCCACCGCTTCGGGCGCCCGGTCGACCAGCCAGGCCAGCGCCCTCGCCACCGCCGCCTCCCCGCCCTCGCGGATCAGGTCCTGAGGCATCGGCCCATGCGCCACGTGGGCGAACCCCTGCCGGTAGAGCCCGCCCAGAAGCGCGCCGGCGTCGGAGTAGCCGAGGTAGGCCTTGCGCGCGGCGCCCTCGCCCAAGCCCGCCAGGACCGCCTCACCCAACCGGCCCGCGCCATAGCCCCCGCGCGCGAACCACAGGGCGTCGAGGCTCTCGTCGTTGGCCACGTCGAGGAAGGCCGCCGTGCGCTCGGCGTCCTCGCCGGCGAAGTGGCCGCTGGAGAGGAAGCACTGCGGATGGAAGAGCAGTTCCGGCGCCCGCGCGCCGTAGAGCCGCCCGGCCAGGTCGGTCACCGCCGTGGCGAGTTCGGGCTCGATCCGCCCGCCCGGCGCGACCACGCCGATCCTCGCCCTTCGCCGCGCCATCGCGCCTCGCTTGCCGTCCCTCAGGGAGGTTTCTAGGCTCCGACGATGATTCCGGGCCAGACGTATTTCTTCTGCGGCGTCGGCGGCAGCGGCATGATGCCCCTGGCCCTGATCGTCCAGGCCAAGGGCGCGCGCGTCGCCGGCTCCGACCGCTCCCGCGACCAGGGCCGCACCCCCGGCAGGTTCGCCTTCCTCGAAGCCCGCGGCGTGGCCCTCTCGCCGCAGGACGGCTCGGGCGTCACCTCGCCGGATCAGATCGTCGTCGCCTCCGCCGCCGTCGAGGGCACCGTCCCCGACGTCGAGGCCGCCCACCGCATCGGCGCGCCGGTGAAGCTGCGGGCCGAACTGCTCTCCGAGCTCTTCAACGTCGCGCCGACCTCCATCGGCGTCGCCGGCACCAGCGGCAAGTCGACCACCACCGGCATGATCGCCTGGATGCTGCACCGGCTGGGCCGCGACCCGACGGTGATGAACGGCGCGGAGATGAAGAACTTCGTCACCGCCGAGACACCCTTCGCCAGCGCGCTGGTCGGCGGCGAGGCGCTGTTCGTCTCGGAAGTCGACGAGAGCGACGGCTCCATCGCCCGCTACACGCCGAGCGTCGCGGTGGTGAACAACATCTCCCTCGACCACAAAACGATGGAGGAGCTGCGCCAGCTCTTCTCGGCCTTCGTCGGAAAGGCGAAGACGGCGGTCCTCAACCTCGACAACGACGAGACCGCGCGCCTCGCCGCAACCGTGCCCGCCGAACGCCGCGTGACCTATAGCCTCTCGGACAACGAAGCCGACCTCCTCGGCTCGGAGGCGAGACTGTCGCCCGGCGGCGTCCACTTCCGCGTCACCGAGCGCCAGAGCGGAGAGACCGCCGCCATCGACCTGGGCGTCCCCGGCCTGCACAACGTCGCCAATGCGCTCGCGGCCGTCGGCGCGGTGATGGCGACCGGCGCCAGCCTCGCCGAGGCCGCCGGCGCGCTCGCCGGCTTCGCGGGCATCCGCCGCCGCCTGGAGGTGGTCGGCGAGGCCGGCGGCGTCACGGTGATCGACGACTTCGGGCACAACCCGGACAAGATCACCGCCACCCTGGAGGCCCTGCACGCCTTCCCCGGCCGCCTGCTGATCTTCTTCCAGCCGCACGGCTACGGTCCGCTGAAGCTGATGCGCCAGGAATTCATCGACATGTTCGCCGAACGCCTCGCGCCCGAGGATGTGCTGATCCTGCCCGACCCAGCCTATTTCGGCGGCACCGTCGACCGCAGCGTCGGCAGCGCCGACATCGCCGGCGCCGTCGCCGCCCGCGGCCGCCAAGCCCTCGCCATCCCCGAACGGGCAGCGGGCGGGGCGAAGCTGCTGGAGCTGGCTCGGCCCGGCGACCGGATCGTCGTCATGGGCGCGCGGGACGACACGCTTTCGGTGTTCGCCGGCGAGCTGCTGGCGCAGTTGAAGGCCGATCGCTGAGCGGCCCTGCGTCCCCACGGGTCTGGCTTCGCCAGCCCGAGGCAGGCTTCGAGACACCCCCTTCGCGGGCCCTCAGGATGACGAACTCAGCACAAACCTGGTCATGGCGAGGAGCGGCGAAGCCGCGTCTCGAACCACGCAATGCCTCGCCGAGGGCCGTTCGAGCCGTCCGGACGCGCCTTCAGTCGAGCATGGCGGCGAAGGCGCGGCTCAGCCGCTCGCGCCCGTCGCGGGTCAGGATGCGCGCGGCCAGCCCCTCGGCCTCTGCGTAGGCCATGCCGGCGTCCGGCCCGAGCACGGTCAGGACGGTCGAAAGGGCATCGGCCATCATGCAGCGCTCATGGAGCACCGTGACCGAGGCCGGGGCGTCCCTGAGCGGCGCGCCGGTACGCGGGTCGAGCGTGTGCGACAGCCGCCGGCCGGCGACCTCGCGCATCAGCCGGTAGTCGCCGGAGGTCGCCACCGCCAGGCCGTGCAGCGCCAGCCGGATCGGCGACGGCGGCGCCGCCAGGTCCGGCGGCGTCTCGATCTCCACCCACCAGGGCTCGCCGTCCGGGCGCACGCCGGCGCCTCGCAACTCACCGCCGATCTCGACGAGACAGGCCGCTACGCCGAGGCCGGCCAGGGTGTCGACAACAAGGTCGACGCCATACCCCTTGGCGATGCCGGACAGGTCGAGCGCGAGGCCGCCGGGCTGACAGGCGCTCTGGTCGGCCGGCGACAACCGCAACCGCCGCCAACCGGCGGCGGCATGGGCGGCGGCCGCCACGTCTTCGGCGGGGGGGGTGCAAGGTCCGGCGGGGCCGAAGCCCCAGAGGTCGACCAGCCGCCCCATTGTCGGGTCGAAGGCGCCGTCCGAGCGCGCCGCCAGCACCAGCCCGGCGCGCAGCACCGTCCAGAGATCGTCGGGCAGGGGGACCCATTCGCCCGCGTCCGCGCGGTTGAACCGGCTGAGCGCGGACTGCGGCTCCCAGTGGCTGACCTCGGCGACCAGCCGGTCCAGCCGCGCCTGCACTGCGTCCCGCGCCACGTCGGAGGCCAGCCCGGCCGGCAGCAGCGCCCGCGCCGACCAGCTCATGCCCATCGTCGGCCCGCCGAGGTCGACGAGGGCGCCGGGCCTGGGCCGCACGCTCGCGCGCGTCAGGCCGAGCGGGATCGCGATGCGGGTCAGTTCTTCAGCACCTCGACGGTGGCGACATACATGGCGCTGCGCTGGGCGTTGGGGATGCTCGACTGGCCGCCGCGCACGGACGCCTCCAGCCACCAGAAGCCGGCGGTGGGCCAGGTGACGGAGAACTCGCCGGCGGCGTCGGTCTGCAGCTTCATCTCCCCGCGGTCGTCGCGATAGCGCACCCCGCCGGGCGCGAGCGTGACCTCGACGCCCGCCGCCGGCTTGCCGTCCATCACGAGGCGGAACCTGGCCGCCTCGCCGGCATAGAGGTCGGTCGGGTGGGTGATCGGCTCCAGTTCCAGGCCGACGCCGGTCGGCTTCAGGGCCTCGGAGGTCGGCGCGCCGGCGGTGACGAAGGTCTCCACGCGCCGGACGGACTCGTTGATCTTCACCTCGGTGGCGTCGGCCGGGATCGCCTTGGAAAGCTCCGAGGCGGGGCCGCGCCAGCGCTTGGTCTCGCCGCCCTGCTTCCAGTTGGCGTTCACGCCGACGCCGGCGTTGGCGATGCGGTAGGTGCCGGGCTTGGTCAGGTGGACGTCGAAGACGCTGCGGTACTTGCCCGTGAAGGCGTTCTGCGGCTCCACCTTGGCGCCGTCCGGCCCGACGATGGTCAGGCCGTCGAGGCGCATCGGCACGTGTTCGAAGACGAACAGGTCGTTGGAGACCGCCGCGTCCACCGTCACCCACGGGTCGTCGCCCGAGAGCACGGTCATCGAGGGCAACAGCCACTGACGGTGCGCCTCGGCGCTCATCGGCAGGGCGAGGGCGGCGGCGAGGGCGGCGAGGGCGAGGCGTTTCATGGCGGGCTTCTTCTAGGGCTTGGTGGAGACGACGATCGCCGAAAGCTCGCTGGAGCCGTTGGCGGAGGCGGTGGCGGCCTTGGCCGGCGGCCATTGGAAGGGGGCCTTCAGCATCTCGCGGCCGCCGACCTCGCGGGCGGCCTCGACCACCAGGTTGTACTGGCCCGGCGGCAGGTTCCCCAGCGGGTTGGCGCCGCCCTTGAAGCTGATCTGGTGCTTGCCCGGCGCGCGGGTGGCGCCGGTGACGCCGTCGACCGGCATCTTCATCTCGCGCCCGGCCCGGCGCCACCACTGGCGCATGTCCTTCAGCCAGGTCTCGCCCTCGCGCTTGGCGAGCTTGGTGTCGTACCAGACGGCGAGCGTCTTCACCGCCGTCTGGTCGGGCTTCTCGATCCACACCGCCACGTAGGGCCGGTGATACTCGGCCACCTTCAACGTCGGGATGGTCAGGGAGACGTTGAGGTCCGCGGCCAGGGCCGGGGTGGTCGCAAGTCCGGAAAGCAGGGCGGCGGAAACGGCGAGGCGCATCAGGAACTCTATAGGTGGATGAACAGGACGGCGAGCAGCACGGGGGCGATGAGGCCGAGGCCGATCAGCGGCCAGGTCGACTTGCGCGCCCGGGAATGCAGCTGCAGCAGGACCAGGCCGGTCACGCAGAAGACGACCGTGCCGACCGCGAAGATGTCGATGAACCAGCTCCACACCGGGCCGGTGTTGCGGCCCTTGTGCAGGTCGTTGAGGTAGGAGATCCAGCCTCGATCGGTGCGCTCGTAGGCGACGTCGCCGGTGGCCGTATCGATGGTCAGGAAGGCGTCGCCGCCGGGGCGCGGCAGGCCGACGTAGGCTTCGCCGTCGGACCACTCGATGGCCGCGTCCTTCGGCGCGCGGACCTTCAGTTCGCCGCGCAGCCAGTCGCGGGCGGCGTCGGGCAGCGCGCCTTGCCTCGGCTCGGCGGCGGCGACGGCGCTGAGCGGCGCGGCCGGCATCACCGCCTCGCGGTTGGTGGTCTTCGGCGCCCCGGCGATCTGGCCCGCGTGGTTGAGCGTGATCCCGGTGATCGAGAACAGCAGCATGCCGATCAGGCAGATGGCGGCGCTGATCCAGTGCCACTGGACCATCTGGCGCATCAGCGCCGCGCGCGCCTGCGCCTTCCTCTTGGCGCGCGCGCGCTCGTCGATGGCGTCGTTGGCCGGCACGGGTCGAGACGGTGACGCCAAGCTGGGGCGGCCTCCGAAGGGTGCGCGGTCGCCCGGCACGAGTTGCGAATGGTTCGCACTAGCGGCTCCGCCGCCGGCTGGCAAGGCGCGGTTTCTTTCGCGACGGACACATGCAACCTTGGGATCGGATCGCCTCGGAGACCCGTTTGAGCCCTCCCGCCGCCCGGCCGTCCTTCGACCTCGGTCGCGTGGTCGGGGCCACCTTCACCAGCTTCGGCCGGACCGCTCCGCTCCTGCTGCCGCTGGCCCTCGCCCTGGTCGCCCTGCCTGGCGCGATCCTGGGGTGCGTCGCTGTGGCGGTCACGATTTCGACGGGAAGCCCGGACGGGGCGCTGCTCGGCCCGCTGAACCGGCTGCTGGATTCGATCCTGCAACTGGTCATGCAGGCGGCGGCGATCCAGGCGGTGATGACGCATTGGGCGGGCCGCAAGCCGGAATTGAAGGACTGCGCGGGCGCCACGCGGCACCTGCTGGCGCTGTTCGGCATCCAGATCATCGCCGGCGTCGGGATCGTCCTCGGGCTGCTGCTGCTGATCGTGCCCGGCCTGATCCTCGCCGCCGCCTGGTGCGTGGCCGCCCCCGTGCGGGTGGTGGAAGGGCGCGGGGTCTTCGACAGTCTGGGCCGCAGCCTTGAACTGACCCGCGGCGCGCGGCTGCCCATCCTGGGCCTGCTGATCGGCGGAATCGTCGTGATGGTGATCATCTTCGCGGTGGTCTCCGGCATCGGCAGCGCGGCGGCCGCGACGACCTGGCCGGCGGCCGCCGGCTATGTGGAGGCGGTCCTCGACGCGGTCGCCGGCGCGGTGGCCGGGGTCTTCCAGTCGATCGGCCTCGCGGCCATCTTCTTCGAGCTACGCCGCATAAAGGAAGGCGCCGGACCCGACGCGGTCGCCGCGGTGTTCGACTGAAGTCCGTTAACGGGCCGCGGCTAAGCTGTCCGCCATGCTGGAAGCGTTGCTCCTGCTGGCCTATGCGGCCGGCCTGATCTGGATCGGCCTGCGCGCCTTTGCCCGCCCGCACGGGGTCTATTGGCGCAGCGCCGCCGGGGTCGCCGTGACAGCGCTGGCGGCGGGGCTTCTGTGGCAGCTGGCCGCGCCGTCGGGCGAGGCGGGGTTCGGCGCCCTGGTGATCTGGGCGGCGCTGGTGGCGCTGGCGCTCCTTGCCGGCTTGATAGCCAGCGCCGCGGCGACCGCGCGCCACATCCTGGACTTTTTCGGCGCCCGGCGCTGACGGCCAGCCCGGCGTCAGGCCACGTCGTGCTTGTCGCGCCGGCGGTGGCCGAACAGCAGCCGCTGCTCCAGCCGCTCGCGCAGGGCCGCGTAGTAGGCGGCCAGGAAGTCGCCGTCGCTTTCGTCCGGCCCGGCGGCCCAGTCGATCTTCCTGCGGATGCGCGCGGCGACGGCCTGCATGGTGCGCCGGTCGGCGACGCGCAGCACCTCCTCAAGCACCTGCAGTTCCTTGACGCCATAAGCCTGCACCTGCCGCTCGGTGAAGGCGAAGCGGGCCGAGCGCCCCTCGGCCGCCAGGTCGCGCAGCAGCTTGCGCCGGGGGCTGCGGACCACCCAGGTGCCGGCCGCCAGGTCGCCGGCGCGCAGGCGATCGCGGTTGAACAGCGGAAGGAGCACGAAGACCGCGCACCAGGTGAAGCCGAGCAGGAACATCCAGCCCTCCACGCGGTCCCCGCCGCCGGGGCTGAACAGCACCGACAGGGGGATCCAGATCTCCAGCTCGCGCATGGCGTTGCGGGTCAGGATGGCCTCGGCGGTCAGCCGCCCGCCGTTCCGCGCGGCGACCCGCAGGCCGATGATCCGCTTGCCGGGCGTCGCCGCCTTCGGCCCCATCTCGAAGCCGATGAAATAGGCGTTGCGCAGCAGGAAGGCGCCCAGCAGCCAGACCACGGCGATCCACTCGGTCGCCTCCAGCTTGGAGACCCAGGCCGCGCCGAGGCAGAGGATCGTCAGGCCGATCAGCACGGCCACGATGATCGTGAAATCGATCAGGAAGGCCGCCGCCCGCTGGCCCGCCTCGCCGAGCCTGACGCGCAGGTCGACCCCCTCCGGCGTCACCAGGGGGCGCTCGAAGCGGGCGTCAGCGTCCGACACGGCGCGGCCCGTAGAAATAGGCGAGCCAGAGGCCGCCGGTGCCGATGGCGATGGCGTAGCGCACGGCGGCGGCGGTGATCAGCTGGCGGCCGAAGCCCTCCAGCAGGCCCGCGAACAGCAGCATCACCACCACCCCGGCCATCACCGCCCCGGCCGTGCGCCCGGCCACGGCGGCGGCCTCCATGCGGCTCCGCTCGCCCGGAAAGGCCAGCGAGAGCCCGATCCGCAGGCCCGCCGCGCCGGCCAGCACGCAGGCGAAGAGCTCGGTCGCGCCGTGGATCATCAGCCAGCCGCCGAGTTCGACCCCCAGGCCGTGGCGGGCGAAGACGGCGTACATCGCCCCCAGGGTGCAGCCGTTCCAGAAGATCAGCACCACCGTCGGCAGGCCGAAGGCGAAACCGAGCGCGAAGGCCAGCAGGCTGATCTGCACATTGTGGGTGAAGAGGAAGGTGGCGAAGGCCGAAAGCCCGGTCTGCCCCTGTGGCCGATCATAGAGCGTGTGGCGCAGGAACTCGGCGGTGGCGGCCGGGTCGCGGCCGCCGGCCATCCCCTGGGGCACGAAGGCGTAGAACCAGTCCGGGTCGCCGCCGACCAGCACGAAGGCGACCACCGCGCCCAGGATGAAGGCGAACCCCGAGGCCAGGGTCTCGGGCCAGACCGCCTTCACCGCCGCCGGCCAGTCGTGGGCGACGAACCGGCCGATGCGCTCCAGCGGCTTGCCGCGCACCTCGTAGACCAGGAAGTAGGCGCGGGTGGAGAGGTCCTCCAGATAGTCGATCAGGCTCTTGTCCAGCGAGGTCGCGCGCGCCACCGAGAGCGACGAGAGCGTCGCGCGATAGAGCACCGGCAGGGCCAGCAGCTCCTCGTCGGAGAGCGCGCCCGCCGAGGCGCCCTCGACCTTGCCGAGCAGCCGCTCGAGCCGCTTCCAGTCGCCCTCGCGCTCGGCGCGGAAGCGCTGGCTGCGCAGGACCGCCGGGCCGCTCACAGCAGTTCCTTGCGCTTGATGTCGAGGTAGGCGGCGACCACCGCCGAGGCCAGGCCCCCGGACGGCGCCTCGGCGATCTGCACGCCCATGCGCCGCAGCCGGGTCAGCACCAGCTCGCGTTCGCGCAGCAGGGCGGCGGCGGCGACCGCGCGCGAGACGTCGGCCGGCGCCTTGGGCTCGGCGCGGGTGAGGCTCTCCAGCTCCTCGTCGCGCAGCACGACGAACAGCACCACGTGGCGTTTCAGCAGGCGGCCGACGCTCTCGACCATCAGGGCCGCGCCGGTGGGGTCGGTGAACTCGGTGAACACCACCACCAGCGAACGCCGGTCGAGGTCCACCGCCAGCGCCGAGAGCGCTAGGGTGTAGTTGGTCTCCTCGGCCGCATAGTCGATGCGCGCGGCCTGCCGCTGCAACTGGCCGAAGCCGCCGACCCCGCTCACCGCCCCGGTGGAGATGCGCGGCCGGGCGTCGAAGGCGAAGAGCGACAGCCGGTCGCCGGTCTTCAGGCCCACGTAGGCGAGCAGCAGGGCCGCGTTGATCGCCGCGTCCACCCGGGGCACGCCGGCGACCGGCTCGCACATGGCGCGGCCGGAATCGATGGCCAGCACAATGGTGTGGTTGCGCTCGGTGCGCCGTTCCTTGGCGACCAGCCGGCCGTGACGGGCGGACTGTTTCCAGTCGATGGCGCGATGGTCCATCCCGGGCATGAAGTCGCGCAGGGCGTGGAACTCCGAGCCGTCGCCGGCGTCCAGCTGCACCTTCATGCCGTGCAGGGCGTCGCGGGCGAAGAGCCGCAGGGCCTCCGCCTTCACCCCCTGGATGTCGGGGGTCACCGGCGTGGCGATGTCGAGCCGCCGCACGTCCTGGTTCCAGGCCAGGCCCAGCGGCCCGCGCCAGCGCACCCAGAGCTGCTCCAGCGCCGCCGCCCCGCGCCGCACCGGCGAGACCGCCACCTCCGCCTCGGCCCGCCCGCCCGCCACCCGCGTGGCCAGCCGCCGCGGCGAGACCGCGAGGCGCGGATCGGCCTGCGCGGACACCTCCACCCGGCGCGGTTTCACCGGGCCGCCGAAATCCAGCTGGAAACGGGCGACGCCGCCCGCCCCGCCTGCCCCCAGCGGCCCCGGCCCGCTGGCCGCCAGCTCGAAGCCCCGCGAGGCCGCGCCCAGCGCCGCGTCGATGAGGATCAACAGGCCCACCACGCCGATCCACGCCAGGCCGGTCATCCACAGCCCGCCGCCGGCCAGCCCCGCGGCCACCGCCACCGGCGCGCCGGCGGCGGTCACGAGGATGGCTCTGCGGGCGGGGTAGATCACCGGGGCGCCTCGATCCGCTCGATGAGGTCCTTCAGCGCCTGGTCGGCCTTGCGGCCCTCGATCTCGGCGGCCGGCGAGAGGATCACCCGATGGCGCAGCGCCGGCAGGGCCAGCGCCTTGACGTCGTCGGGGATCACGTAGTCGCGCCCGTCGAGCACCGCCCGCGCCCGCGCGCCGGCCGCGATCATCGCCGCCGAACGGGGCGAGGCGCCGGTCTCGAAGTCCGAACCCTCGCGGGTGGCGCGCACCAGCCGCACCACATAGTCGACGATCTCCTCGGTCAGCCGCACCGCCGCCACCGCCTCGGCGGCGCCGGCCAGGTCCTCGGCCGAAGCGACGCGGGCGACGCCGAGCTCGCCGGGGTCCGGCATGCCGGTGCGCGCGCCATGCAGGGCGACAATGGCGCGCTCCTCCTCCAGGCTCGGATAGGGCAGGGCGTGCTTGAAGAGGAAGCGGTCGAGTTGGGCCTCCGGCAGCGGGTAGACGCCCTGCTGCTCGATGGGGTTCTGGGTGGCCACCACCATGAACCGTTCGCCGAGGTCGTGGCGCACCCCGTCGAGGGTGACGGCCCGCTCCTGCATGGCCTCCAGCAGCGCCGCCTGCGTCTTGGGCGGCGTGCGGTTGATCTCGTCGGCGAGCAAGAGGTCGCAGAACACCGGCCCGCGCGTCAGGGTGAACTGGCTGGTCTGGTAGTTGAAGAGGTTGGAGCCGACGATGTCGCCCGGCATCAGGTCCGGGGTGAACTGGATGCGGCCGAACTCCACCCCCAGCGTCGCCGCGAAGCTCTGGGCCGCCAGCGTCTTGGCCGTGCCGGGCGGGCCTTCCAGGAGGATGTGCCCCCGCGCCAGCAGGGCGATCAGCATCAGGTCGACGGTCTCGGCCTGGCCGACCACCGCCTTGGCCATCTCGGCGCGGATGCGTCCGGCGAGCTCGCGCGCCTCAGCGACGTTCACGGGTCATCTCCACTCTCCACTGGAACAACTTATGGGCCGCGCCCATCAACTCGCCGAGCCCGCCGGCCCGCCGCGCCTCCTCGCGCAGGGCGGTGAAACGGGCAAGGCCCTGCTGCTCGCTCAGCCGGTCGAGGAAGGCGTCGAGCTCCTCCTCGGCCAGGTTCGCCGGCGCGCCCACCGCGCGGGCGGCGTCGGCGCGGGCGAAGGCGGCGTAGCGGCCGCCCATGCGATGCTCGCGGCCGGCGATGTGGATGAGGCCGGCGGTGCTGTCGGCCAACGCCTGCTTGCCGAAGGCGATGGCTCGCTCGGGCGGCCGCGGCGCCCCAAAGCGCACGGCGGCGTGCACGCCGGCCAGGATCGCGGCGGCCAGCAGGCAGAGCGTGCCCCCCAGGAAC
Source organism: Caulobacteraceae bacterium (assembly GCA_020852035.1). Lineage (GTDB taxonomy): Bacteria > Pseudomonadota > Alphaproteobacteria > Caulobacterales > Caulobacteraceae > Phenylobacterium. The sequence continues at coordinate 14,461 of JADZBR010000241.1, read as the reverse complement.
GGCGGCTCCAGGATCAGGCGCAAGAGGTTCCGAGACCGGTTGAAGCCGTGGAGGGTGGCGTCGAAGGCGACCGCGCCGCGCCCCTCGGCGACGAGATCGATGATCGCGACCCCCGCGCGGGCGGTGTCCAGGCTGCGCATGCCCTGGGTGTTCAGCAGGTCCGGATCGGAGAGGATGTAGGTCCGGTTTCCCTTGAAGCGCCCCACCACGATCTGACCGGCGTCGTCGACCACCACAGGCTCGATGTTGCGGCCGCTGATGGTCTGCAGATTGTCGATCGGCCCCGTGCGGCCGAGCACGGCTCCGTTCTGGATGACGAAGAGCGGCGTGGCGCCGGCCTCGCGCCGTCGCGCAAGCTCGGCGTCCGGCGAATAGAACTCGAGCGCTCCGGCCTTGACCCGTTCGGCGGGCGCCGGGCCGATCCGGGTCACCCAGCCCCGGCGGGTGTTCGACGGCGCGGATCGCCACTTGGGAAGCACCACCAGCATCGGCGGCCCATAGCCCACTTCCGCGATCCTCTTGGCGTCCATGCCGAGCGTCGGGGTGACCACCATCAGCGCGAACCCGCGCTTGCCGCGCAACGGCGCGCGCGTGACCACCACCTGGCGGCCGGCCTTCGGCAGGAGGCGGACGATCGCGGCGAATCCGATCGCGGACTTGGAAAGCGCGTGCCCTCCCCCGTCGTTTCCCGAGCGCAGCTGCGGCGCATAGGCCGACAGCACCGAGAGCGCGCCGGCCGCCACCGCGGCGCCCAGGATCAGCGAGACCACCGTCAGAACCGAGAACGGCCCCCGCCTCTGCATCTCGGCCGGAACCGCGGTCATCGCCAGGCGTCCGCGAACACCAGCCGCTCATAGGCCGAGCGGCAGTCGCGCCAGGCGGGCTCGTCCAGCCGGCCGCCGCCGAACAGGCTGCGCTCCACGATCCGGGCGATCTCGGCGAAGGCCGGGCGGGCGCGCTCGGGCAGGCGTTCGGAGGCGGCGATCTCGCGGCTGGTCAGCGCCGGCGCCACCACGCCGGGGCGGCGGGCGCGGATGTCCTCAACGCCGCGCAGCAGGATCAGGTGGGCGGCCTCTTCGAAGCGCCCCTCGGCGGCCAGCCGGTCGGCGTCGGCCAGCAGGACGGCGGCCTTCTCGCGGTCGGGCGCCCAGTCGGCAGGGTGGGTGCGGGCGGCGGCCCGCCGGCGGAAGCTCAGTCGCAGGCCCATCACCTCGCGCAGGATCAGCCAGGCGATCAGCAGCACCGCCAGGATCACCACGCCCCAGAACAGGTATTTGGCGACCGGCCCGATGGCCTGGAAGAAATCCGGCAGCCAGTCCAGCCAGCGCGGCGGATCCGGCGGCCTGGGCGCGCCCTGCATCTGGAACTGCAGGCTCTTGTCCTTCAGGAGCTCGGCATGCGCGGCGGCCAGCGAGGCGTCCCAGCCGGACGGTCCCGCGCCGGTGTCGCCAGGGACGGGCGCCTGCTGCATGCCGGCGCGATACTACCGGCGCGTGAGGGCCGGGCAAGGCGGCGCGCCCCAAATCCTCCCCCACGCAATGGGGGAGGATTTGGGGTCAGGGCCCAGCCGCCTCCGCGCCCGGGCGCCTCGGGTCGGGCGCGCCGAGGAAGAGGCCGTCCTGCACGATGATCGACTGGGTGCTGCCGATGGTCTGGCGCGGGCGCAGCTTGTGGCCCATCTCGACCAGCCGGTCGGCGGTGTCGGGGTTGAAGCCGGGCTCGACCTGCAGGAACTCGCCGGTGTCCTGATGGATGCGCGGCCGGTGGGTCGCCTCGGCGATGTTGAGGTCGTAGTCCACCACATTGACGATCAGCTGCAGCATGGCGCTGACGATGGCCCCGCCGCCGGGCGTGCCGGCGATCATCCAGGGCTTGCCGTCCTTGAAGATCATGGTCGGCATCATGGTCGAGAGCATGCGCTTGCCCGGCGCCATGCCGTTGGCCGGCGGCGGCTCGCCCCGTTCGCGCGCCTCCACCACCTGCTCGTGGCTGAAGTTGTTCATCTGGTTGTTGAGCAGGAAGCCGGTGCCCCTGGCCATCACGCCGGAGCCGAAGTCGGCGCCCAGTGTGAAGGTGTTGCTGACCGCATTGCCCTCGGCGTCGGCCACCGACAGATGCGTGGTGTTGGGGCTCTCGTAGGCCCAGGGGTCGCCCACGCCGAACGCCTTGGCCGGCTTGGCGTGGTCGGGGTCGATCAGCCGGGCGCGCTCGGCGGCGTAGGCCTTGGAGGTGAAGCCGGCGAGCGGGACCTTCACGAACCCGGTGTCGCCCAGGTAGCGGTAGCGGTCGGCGGTGCCCAGCTTGAGGGTCTCGGCGATCAGGTGGGTGGACCTGGCCGAACCCTGCCGGGCGGCCTTCATGTCGAACCGCTCCAGGATGTTCAGCATCTGCAGCAGGCTGGCCCCGCCGGCGCTGGCGGGCGGGGCGGTGACCACCGTCAGGCCGCGGTAACTGCCGACCAGGGGCTTGCGCTCGACCGCGCGGTAGGCCGCCATGTCCTGCATCGTGATCAGCCCGCCGTGGGCCTGCAGGTCGGCGACCAGCCGCTCGGCCACCGGGCCCTCGTAGAAGGCCCTGGCGCCGCCGCGCGAGACCTGCCGCAGGGTCCAGGCCAGGTCCGGCTGGCGCAGGGTTTCGCCCGCGCCGTAGAGCGAGCCGTCGCGGTGGTAGAAGGCGGCCTTAGCCGGCTCGCTCTGCGACAGCCGATCGCGGCCCCAGGTGAAGACGAAGGCCTCGTCCGGCGACAGCACCACGCCCTTCTCCGCCAGCCGGATAGCCGGGGCGAGCACCGTCTTCCACGGCAGCCTGCCCCACTTGCGGTGCGCCAGCTCCAGCCCGGCGACCGTGCCCGGCACGGCCGGCGCGCGGTAGCCCTCGGAGGCCAGCTTCAGCTCCTTGCCGTCCGGCCCGACGAAGTCCTCGATCCGCGCCGCGCGGGGCGCGATCGAGCGGTAGTCGATGAACAGGGTCTCGCCGGTCTTGGCCAGATGCACCAGCATGAAGCCGTCGCCGCCCAGGTTGCCGGCGCGCGGCAGGGTGACCGCCAGGGCGAAGGCGGTGGCGACGGCGGCGTCCACCGCATTGCCGCCCTTCTGCAGCATCTCCACGCCCGCCTCGGTGGCGATGGCGTTCTGGCTGACCACCATGCCGTGCTGGGTGATCGCCGGATGATGGATCGAGGGGTATTCGAGCAGCCGCTGCTGGGCCGCCGCGGGCGCCCCGGCGAGCAACAGCAGAGCCGCGGCGAAGACGGCGGTCGCGCGCTTCCAGGTCACCATCGCAAAGCTCTCCACTCTCGTGTCATCCCGGCCGTAGCGCAGCGGAGAGCCGGGACCCAGGAGGTTCTGCACCGCGCGCGGCCCCGGGTCCCGGATCGGCCTTGCCGGCCGTCCGGGATGACACCCTGTTTCCGATCCCCTCGATCCGGAGATCTGGCGGCGCGTCCTAGAACCGCTTGCGGATCTGCGCGTACCAGAACCGCCCGCGGGCCGAATGCAGCTCGCCCAGATAGCCGAAGGTGCCGTCCGCCAGCGGCGGGTTGTTGTCGGTGAGGTTGCGCACCCCGATCCGCACCCGCGTCTCATCCAGCCAGCGACCGCCCTCGAAGGTGTACTGGCCATAGAGGTTGTGCGTCAGGTGCGACTTCACCCGCCAGGGCGTGCCGTCCGCCAGGGTCGCGGAGGTGTCGTTCACCGGCCCGGTGTAGGAGGCGAAATAGCCCGCGCCAAAGGGCCCGTTGCGCCAGGTGACGGTGCCGGTGGCGCGCCATTTGGGCAGGCCGTTCTCCTGGATCAGGCTCTCGGCGCCGGGGATGAAGATCGACGGGTCGATGGTCCCGGCCTTCTGGGCGTCGATCAGCGCCTGTTTGTCGGCGTCGGGGTCCTGGTAGAAGGTCAGGAGGCGCGCGGCGTTGAACTTCACGTCGAAGTCGCCCCAGGCGGTGTCGTCGATCGAGTAGTAGACGGCGATGTCGACGCCCTCGACCTCGCGCGGGGCCAGGTTGGAGTAGTTGTCGATCACCTGGATGATGTCGCCCGCGGGCTGCATGCCCGCGGCCTGGGCGTCGGCGATCTGGTCCGGGGTCGGCGCGGCGCGCTGCACGTTCGGGTTGGAACTGCCCGAGAGGCGCAGGAAGTAGTCCAGGGTGATGGCGCTGGAATCGCCGAACAGGCCGATCAGCCCCTTCTGTTTCACCTGCCAGTAGTCGCCGGTGATGGTCAGGCGGCCGTAGCCGGACGGCAGAGGCGGCTCGAAGACGACGCCGGCGGTGAAGTTTTCCGATTCCTCCGGCTCCAGCTCCAGGCTGCCCGAGCGGTTGGAGACCACGCCCTGCCTGATGGTGCACTCGTCGAAGTTGGCGATGTCGCCGTTGCGGCGGGCGATCTCGCACTTGGCCCAGTCGCTGCGGGTGTTGGACCGCTGGATGCCGCGCTCGTAGAGCTGCGGCAGGTTGGGGGCGCGGAAGCCCTCCGACCAGGAGCCGCGGACCAGCAGCCACTCGGCCGGCCGCCAGCCGACGGCGACCTTCGGCTTCAGCACGTCGCCGAAGCTGGTGTAGTGCTCATAGCGGGCCGCCAGCTGCAGATCGACGGAACGGACCAGCGGGATGTTCATGTCCGGCGAGACCACCGGAACGGCGAACTCCAGCCAGCCGGACTGCACATTGCGCGCGCCCTTGGTGTCGGGGGTGGGAGAGGCGCCCATCACGTCGCTGCCGTTGGACGAGCCGTCGAGGGCGGTGAAGACGATGGTGCCGTCCAGCCGCGGGTCGCGGTCCTCGCTGAAGGTCTCGCGGCGCAGTTCCACACCCGCCGCCACGCCGACGTCGCCGGCCGGCAGGGTGAAGAGGTCGCGCTTGGAGACCTTGAAGTCCCAGAGCCTGAGCGAGGTCTTGCTGATGCGCGAGACGTCGACGATGAAGCTGTCGATCACGCTCTGCGGGTTGGGCGAGGAATCGCCCTCTTCCGGATTGTTCGGGTCGGCGCCGTTGAAGGGATTGTAGGCGTCGGCCGTCGTGCCGCTGAGCGCCTGCTGGAACAGGGTCATGCTGGCGACCTGCATGGTGTCGTCGGTCTTGGCGCGCGAATAGAGGAAGGCGCTTTCCCAGTCGAAGCCGGCGAACTCGCCGCGCAGGCCCGCCAGGTAGCGGGTGACCAGGTCCTCGACGTTATAGGTCAGGGGGCCCGCGTCGACGACGCGATAGTCCTGCAGTTCCACCGGCACGCCGGCGGCGGGGAAGGCGCCGGTGGCGGAGCCGCTGTGCAGGTTCGCCAGCCGGCCGGCGCCCGAGCCCAGCGGGTGGTAGTAGGCGTTGGCGGGGATGATCAGCCGCTGGCTGGCCAGGGCCGTCTCCTGGTCGCGCTGCGAACTGTAGTCGGCGTAGTAGACCCCCGCCTCGGCGAAGGCTTCCAGGCCGTTGTCGAACTCGTGGTTGAAGTAGGCGAAGAGGTTGGTGCGGTCGACCTCGCCGAGCAGGTTGCGAACCTCGTTGACGTTGTAGCGCAGGTTGGAGTCCGCGCCGGTGGCGGTGGCGGCGGCGGTGGAATTGTCGAAGCAGACATCCCCGAAGGTGACGATGCAGCCGTCGTTGGTGGCGGGCTGGGCATGGAAGCTGCCGCTGCTGGCCGCCAGCTGGGTCGAGCCGACGTAGGTGGTGGTCCCGGCCGCGCCGAAGGTGTTGGGGTTCAGGCGGATGAACTCGCCCCAGGGGCTGTCGCCCGAACGGTTGTCGAACTCGGTGTCGCCTGCGAACGCGGTGCCCTCGACCAGGGGCCGCAGGTCGCTGGAGCGCGAGAACGGACGCTCATTGGCGCGCAGCCGGTCGCGGTTGAGGTGCGAGCCGAAGAGGGAGATGTTGCTCTTGCCGTCGTTGAAGGTGTGGCCGGCCTCGAAGTTGAGCTCGTACTCCTGGAAGTCGGTGTCCTCCATGAAGCCGCCCTCGGCCTCGACGGTCAGGCCGTCGAAGCGGGTCTTCAGGACGTTGTTGACCACGCCCGCCACCGCGTCGGTGCCGTAGATCGCCGCGGCGCCGTCGCGCAGCACCTCGACCCGGGCGATGCCGAGCACGGGGATGGCGTTGGCGTTCACCGAAGTGACCGGGATCAGGTTCTCGGCCTGGGTGCCGGGGTGCAGCACCATGCGCCGGCCGTTCAGCAGCACCAGGGTGTTGCCGGTGCCCAGGCCCCGCAGGTTGATGGAGGCGACGTCGCCGCGGGCGTCGTTGATGCCGCCGGCGTCGCGCGATTCGTTGAACGCCACGTCGCCCATCTGCGGGATCGAGCGCAGCAGTTCGTCGCCGCCCGTGGCGCCGGTGGCCTCGATGTCGTTGGTCGAGAGCACGGTGACCGGCAGCGCCTCGTTGACCTGGGCGCCGCGGATCTGCGAGCCGACGACCACCAGTTCCTCGACCTCGGCCACCCCATCGGCCGCAGGCGCCGGCGCGTCCTGCGCCTGGGCCGCCGAGGCGGCCAGCAGCGAAACGCCGGCGAAGAGCGCCGCGCGCATGGAAATCGTCCCGATAGTCATGCCCACTCCCTGCCGGCGGCGGCGCCGGCTCCAATCCCCAGAATCGGGACCAAACTCACATCCGTGAGAGGGTTCGCAAAGTCCGATCCGCCATCGCGCCGGCGCTTTTGGGCCGGGGCGTGTCGTCGCTGCAATCTTGCGCGCGGAAATTTCGCCCAGGCCGCGCAACCGCGCGTCATACACGCCCCCCCCCCTCAGGCGAGCGCCTGATCCAGGTCGGCGATCAGGTCGTCGCAGTCCTCGACACCGACCGAGAGGCGCACCAGGCCGTCGGCGATGCCGATTCGCGCGCGGGTCTCGGCCGGGATGGAGGCGTGGGTCATGATCGCCGGGTGCTCGATCAGGCTCTCCACCCCACCCAGGCTCTCGGCCAGGGTGAAGAGGCGCGTGCGCTCCAGGAACTTCAGCGTCCCCGCCAGGTCGCGGTCGAGCACGGCGGTGATCATGCCGCCGAAACCGTGCATCTGGCGGCGGGCCAGCGCGTGCTGCGGATGGCTGGCGAGGCCGGGATAGAAGACCCGCGCCACGTCGGCGCGCGCCTCCAGCCACTCGGCGATCCGCTGGGCGCTCTCGCAATGGCGGGCCATGCGCAGGGCCAGCGTCTTGACCCCGCGCAGGGCCAGGAAGCTGTCGAACGGCGAGGCCACCGAACCGATGGCGTTCTGCAGGAAGGTGAGCTGGTCGGCGAGGGCCTGGTTGTCGCCCACCGCCAGGCAGCCGCCGACGATGTCCGAATGGCCGGAGAGGTATTTGGTGGTCGAGTGCATCACCGCGTCGATGCCGTGCTCCAGCGGGCGCTGGATGTAGGGGCTGGCGAAGGTGTTGTCGGCGCAGGTCGTGATGCCGCGCGGCCTGGCGAAGGCGGCGATCGCCGCGAGGTCGACCAGCCGCAGCAGCGGGTTGGTGGGCGTCTCCACCCAGATCAGCCGGGTGTTCGGCCGCACCGCGGCCGCCAGCGCGTCCATGTCCGCAAGGTCGACGAAGCTGAACTCCAGCCCGGCCGTGCGGCGGCGCACCTTGTCGAACAGCCGGAAGGAGCCGCCGTAGAGGTCCTCGCTGGCGATCACGTGGCTGCCGGCGTCGAGGGTCTCCAGGAAGGTGGCGATGGCCGCCAGGCCCGAGGCGAAGGCGTAGCCCCTGGTCCCGCTCTCCAGGTCGGCGATGGCCCGCTCGAAGGCGAAGCGGGTGGGGTTCTGACTGCGGGAATACTCGAACCCCTGATGCACGCCGGGGCTCGACTGGGCGTAGGTCGAGGTGGCGTAGATCGGCGGCATCACCGCCCCGGTGGTGGGGTCCGGCGACTGGCCGCCGTGGATCGTGCGGGTGGCGAAGGCCAGGCGGTTGCGCCCGTGGGTGTCGTCGGTCACGCGGCGCGCCTCAAGTAGTTGATCAGGTCGATGCGGGTGATCAGCCCCTGGAACTCGCGCCCGTCGAGCACGATGGCCACCTCGTCGCGGTCGAACACCGGCAAGAGGGCGTCGAGCGGCTCGGAGACCTGCAGGGTGTTGAGCTTGGCGGTCATGGCCGCGCTGACCGGCTGGGAAAAGCGCTTGTCGGGCTTGGAATCCTCCACCGCCTCCAGGAGGTCGCTCTCGTCGATCAGGCCGATCAGCCGCCCGGAATCCAGCACCGGCAACTGCGAGACGTCGGCCTGTCGCATTCGGTTGTAGGCGGTCAGCAGCGTATCCGCCGGCCCCACCGTCACCGCGCCGCCTTCCGACGGGGCGCGGGCGATCAGGTCGCGCAGGTCGCCGTGCAGCGTGCGGTCCGCCAGCCCCTGCTCGGCCAGCCAGAACGGGTTGTAGACCTTGGAGAGGTATTTCGAGCCGGTGTCGCAGACCAGGGTCACCACCCGCTGCGGCTCGGTCTGCTCGCGGCAGTAGCGCAGGGCGGCGGCCAGCAGGGTGCCGGAGGACGAGCCGCCCAGCACCCCGGCCCGGGCCAGCAGTTCGTGCGCCGCGGCGATGCTCTCGCGGTCCGGAATGGCGTAGGCCCTGGCGACCAGCGACAGGTCGCAGTTGTCCGGCACGAAGTCCTCGCCGATGCCCTCCACCACCCAGGAGCCGGCCTCGACCTTGCGGCCCTCGTTGACCAGCGGGGCGAGGATCGACCCCTCCGGATCGGCGAGGATCATCCTGGTCTTCGGCGACGCCTTCGCCATGAACCGGCCGATTCCGGTCAGCGTGCCGCCGGAGCCGACGCCGACCACCACCGCGTCCACCTCGCCGCCCATCTGCTCGAGGATCTCCGGTCCCGTCGTGGTCTCGTGCGCCTTCGGATTGGCCGGGTTGCCGAACTGGTTGATGTAGATCGCCCCGGGGATGGCGGCGGCCAGCCGCTCGGCCATGTCCTGGTAGTATTCCGGGTGCCCCTTGCCGACGTCCGAGCGGGTCAGGCGCACATCGACGCCGAGCGCCCGCAGATGCTGGATCTTCTCCCGCGCCATCTTGTCCGGCACCACCAGCAGCAGCTTGTAGCCCTTCAGCACGCCCACCTGGGCCAGGCCGAGGCCCGTGTTGCCGGCCGTCGCCTCGACGATCGTCCCGCCGGGCTTCAATCGGCCGTCGGCCTCGGCGGCTTCGATCATCGAGAGCGCGATGCGGTCCTTGATCGAGCCGCCGGGATTGGCGCTCTCCAGCTTGACGAACAGACGGCAGGGACCGGTGTCGAAGCCGGTCAGCTCCAGCATCGGCGTATGGCCGATCAGCTCCAGTGCCGACCTGGCCGGCGCGGGCGATGCGGAAGGTTGGGCGGTCACGAATACGCCTCTCGGAGGGGTGCGAAGGACGGTGACGCGAGAGATAGGCCCGCGCGCGGGGGCAGGCCAGTTCTATTGCGGATTCGACACGCGACCAGACAGGTTCGACCCGCCGCACCAGGGCGACCGCCCCAAAAATCCTCCCCCGCCTGCGGGGGAGGGGGACCGCGAAGCGGTTGAAGGGGCGCGACTGGGCGTCAGTCTCGGCAGGTTCTCGCCGACGCCTCCTTGCTGGCTCTCGGTGCAGAACCTCGCCCCCTCTACCGCTTCGCGGTCCCCCTCCCCCATTCCGCTTTGCTACATGGGGGAGGATTTGGCGCAGGAGCCTCGTTTGAACCCGATCTTCGCCGACATGCCGACGACCATCTTCGACGTGGTCTCCGGCCTCGCCCGCCAGCACGGGGCGGTGAACCTCGGCCAGGGCTTTCCCGAGAGCGACGGGCCCGAGGACATCCGCGCCAAGGCCGCCGAGGCGACGATGGCGGGGTCCAACCAGTATCCGCCGATGCGCGGCCTGCCGGAACTGCGCGCGGCGGTGGCCGAGCACTACCGGCGCTTCCAGGGACTCGATCTCTCCTCCGAGGAAGTGGTGGTCACCTCCGGCGCGACGGAGGCGCTGGCGGCGAGCCTGCTGGCGCTGGTCTCGCCCGGCGACGAGGTGGTGCTGATCCAGCCGATGTACGACGCCTATCTGCCGCTGGTGCGGCTGGCCGGCGGCGTCCCCCGGTTCGTCAGCCTGAAACCGCCGGCCTGGCGGCTGACCGAGGCGGCGCTCGCCGAAGCCTTCAGCGAACGGACCAGGGTGGTGGTCTTCAACGACCCGCTGAACCCCGCCGCCCATGCCTTCGATGAGGGCGAGATCGCCCTGCTGGCCGACTTCTGTCGCCGCTTCGATGTCGTCGCCGTCTGCGACGAGGTCTGGGAGCACGTGTTGTTCGACGGCCGCGCGCACCACCCGCTGATCGCCCAGCCGGGGATGCGCGAGCGGGCGGTGAAGATCGGCTCGGCGGGCAAGATCTTCTCCATGACCGGCTGGAAGGTCGGCTTCGCCTGCGCGGCGCCGCGGCTGATCGAGGCGGTCGCCAAGGCGCACCAAGTCCTCACCTTCACCACCCCGCCGAACCTGCAGGCCGCCGTCGCCTACGGCCTCGCCAAGCCCGCCGATCACTTCGCGGCCATGCGCGGCGACTTCCAGCGCTCGCGCGACCGGCTGGCCGCCGGCCTGAAGGACGCCGGCTTCGTCACCCTGGCGAGCGAGGGCGCCTACTTCCTCAGCATCGACCTCGCCGCCTCGGGAATCGCCGTCGACGACCAGACCTTCTGCCGCCGCGCCGTCGTCGAGGCCGGCGTGGCGGCGATCCCGGTCTCGGCCTTCTACACGGAGGAGGCGGTGACCAACGTCGCGCGGCTGTGCTTCGCCAAGTCGGACGCCACCCTAGACGCCGGCGTCGAGCGTCTGGCCAAGGCCAGGCTCTTGATGCGCGGGCCGTAGCCATCTAGGGGCCGCTCTCGCAGGGGAGCCTTCATGCATCAGACCTTCGCCGACGTCGCCGCCAGCGGCCCGCTGACCGCCGAGGTCTGCATCATCGGCGCGGGCGCGGCCGGCCAGACGCTGGCCAAGGCCCTGGCCGACGCGGGGCGCCAGGTGCTGCTCGTCGAGAGCGGCGGCTTCGACTACGACCCGGGCGTGCAGGCGCTCAACAAGGCTGAGAACACCGGCCTGCCCTACTATGACCTGGAGCGGGCGCGCCTGCGGTTCTTCGGCGGCACCACCGCCATCTGGGGCGGACGCACCTGCCGGCTTGATCCCATCGACTTCGAGGCGCGCGAGGCGATCCCGCTCTCCGGCTGGCCGTATGGGTCCGAGACCCTGGCGCCCTACTACGACCGGGCCGAGCGGCAGCTGGAACTGCTCAGCGACTACCACACGATGCACGTGCTCGACCGCCGGGCCAGCCTGCCGCGGGTGAACCGCGACAGGATCGACGCCGACTACTGGCAGTTCGACCTGCACATCGACCGCTTCACCGCCTCGCACCGGCGCGAGATCCTCGACCATCCGCGCATCCGGGTGATCACCGGGGCCACCGTCACCGAGGTGGTCGCCGCCGCGAACGGCCGCAGCATCGCGGGCGCGGCCGTCGCCGACCTGCAGGGCCGCCAGACGCGGATCGAGGCCAGAACCTTCGTGCTCGCCTGCGGCGGGATCGAGAACGCCCGGCTGATGCTGGCCTCCCGCTCGGTGCTGCCGAACGGCCTCGGCAACGACTGGGTCGGCCGCGCCTTCATGGAACACATCCACTGCCGCGGCGGAGAGATCGTCACGGACAAGCCGATCCGGGTGCTGCGCATGGGCAAGGCGTTCCGCATGCGCGGCAGCCGCTTCGCCGCCGCCTGGCGCTCGGGCGATGCGCTGATGCGCCAGGAGGGGCTGCTGAACTGCAGCTTCACGGTCAATGTGCGCCGCCCGCCCGGCAAGCCGCTCAGCGCCTTCATGCAGGGCTTCAACTACATGCGCCACAGCATGGCCGCGCCCAGCCGCGGCTGGCGCAGCGTCTGGTACGCGGTCAAGCACGGCGGCACCCGCCTGCAGGAGATGGTCGATCCCTGGCGGGCCTATGCGATGACCCGCACCAGCGACCGGCGGATCTACGCCGTGGTCCGCACCGAGCAGGCGCCCAACCCGGACAGTCGCGTGACCCTCGACCCCGCCTCGCGCGACGCCCTGGGGATGCCGCGCGGCCGGCTGCACTGGGCCACGAGCCCGCTCGACAAGCGCTCGGTGGCCCTCACCATGCAGGCCCTCGACGGCGAACTGCGCCGCCTCGGCCTGGGCCGCGTGGAGCTTTCGCCCTGGCTGGCGGACCCCGCCGCTGACTGGGTGTTCGACCCGCTGATCTCCAAGAACCCGATCGCCGGCTACCACCACATGGGCACCACCCGCATGGCCGACGACCCGGCGCGCGGCGCCACCGACGGCGACGGCAGGGTGCACGGGATCGAGAACCTCTATGTGGCGGGGAGTTCGCTGTTCCCCACCAGCGGCTGGGCCAACCCGACCCTGACGATCATCGCCCTGGCGCTGAAGCAGGCCGATCACCTGGCGGCCAGGGCCTGACCCATTTTCCGATCATCCCCGCGAAAGCGGGGACCCAGGTGTTCTATCGGAGGCGCAGGCGTTTCCGGCTTGACCTAAAAAGCCTGGGTTCCCGCTTTCGCGGGAATGAGCGGAAGGTGTTGCTAGTGCAGCCCGCGCAGGGCGTCGCCCAGCGTGCGGCGGGTCACCGGCTTGCCGAGGAAGCCCACCGGCTCGATGCCGCGCATCTGCTCGCGGAACTCCGCGGTGATGCTGCCCGAGACGAACAGCGAGCGCACGCCCAGCTCCTCGTAGAGCTTCCTGGCCAGCTTGCCGCCGTCGGTGTCCTTGGCCAGGCGGATGTCGACCAGGGCGAGGTCCGGCTTGTCGTCCTCGGCCAGGCCCCAGGCCGTGCAGGCGTCAGCCGCCTCGGCCACCACCTCGTGGCCCAGATCCTCCAGGAGAGAGACGATATCCAGCGCGATCAGCGCGTCATCTTCGACGACCATGATCCGCATGGTCATGAGACACCCTTGGGGAATACGACGGCGAACTCCGCGCCGACCGGAGGCTTCTCAACGACGAGGCGCCCATTCAGTTGCCTCGCCAGCGCCTGAATCACCCGCATGCCCAAACTCTTACTCGATTCTGGGGCGAAATCGCCCGGGACACCCGGCCCCTTGTCGGCGACGCTGAGCCGGTAGCCCTCGTCTACAGCACCGAACCCGACCCGGATGCAACCCCTTGTGTCGGGTAGGCAACCATATTTCAGGGCGTTGGTGACAAGCTCGTTGAGGATCAGCGCCAGCGGCACCGCGCGGGTGAGGTCGAGCTTGGCCGGCGTCACCACCAGCTCCAGCGCGACGTCCTCGCGGCCCATCGAGTCGACCAGTTCGCGCGCCAGCACCGCGGCGTATTCGCCGGCGTCGAACTCGCCGACGTCGGCGCCGCGGTAGAGCTGCTCGTGCACCCGACCCACGGCCATGATCCGGCTGAGCGCGTCGTTCAGCGCCTGGCGGGCGCCCTCGTGGACGACAGTGCGGGTCTGCAGGCGGATGACGCTGGCCACCTGCTGCAGGGAGTTCTTCACCCGGTGATTGACCTCGGCGAGCAGCAGGGTGCGCTCGCCGAGCAGCTTGCGGAGTTCGGCGGTCTGCCGGGCCTCGGTCTCGCGGTCGAGGGCGATCTCGCGCAGCCCGTGGACGAGCAGGCCGGCCAGGGTGAGCGCGAAGACCACCAGGGCGACGATCAGGATGATGCGGATCTCGCCGACCCGGGCGCTGCGCCGCGCGTCCAGCCGGGCCTCCTCGGCGGCGAACTCCTGCAACAGGGCGCGGATATCGATCATCGCGCTGAGGCCCTGCCCCTGGAGGATCAGGTCGGTCGCCTCGCGCGCCTGGCCGGCCTGCGCCATCGCCACGGTGCGGTCGATCACCTGCAGGCGGATCTGGGTGAGCGCGCGCAGGCGCTCCAGCCGGCCCTGCTGTTCGGGATTGTCGCGGGTCAGCCGCTCGATGGCCTGGATATCGTCGTCGATGTGACGGCGGGCCTGCGACAGGTGTTCGATGAACCGGCGGTCCTCGGTGAGCAGCAGGCCGCGCTGCGCGGACTCCGCCTCGGCCAGGCCCTCCATCACCTCGGCGATCGCGCTGCGCACCTCGCGCGTGTGGTTCACCCACTCGCTGGCGCTGTCATACCAGAAGAACACCCCGCCGAGCCCCGCAAAGGCCAGGAACAGGGCGCCCAACGTCACGCCCAGAAGACGAAGCGTCCGCTCTCGGGCGGCGCCTCGGGACGGCGTCAGCGCGACTTCGGCCATGGACTCCCCCGGCGACACGAAGGGCCGCCCTGTTTCCGTCTAGCGGGCGGCGGCGCGGTCGGACAAGGCCGCTCAGTCCTCGCGCGCGCGCTTCTTGCGGAAGGAGGGGTTCAGCACCTGCTTCCTCAGGCGGATCGACTTGGGCGTCACCTCCACCAGCTCGTCCTCCTCGATGTAGGCGATGGCCTGTTCGAGGGTCAGGCGCCGCGGCGGGGTCAGGCGCACCGCCTCGTCCTTGCCGGAGGCGCGCACATTAGTCAGCTGCTTGCCCTTGATCGGGTTG
>JADZBR010000240.1 GCA_020852035.1 Caulobacteraceae bacterium | reverse complement strand
GGCGCTGACCACTTCGACCGGCGCGGCCCGCGCGGCGGGGGCGCAGGCGGCCAGGGCCAGGGCGGCGAGGAGGGCGGTCTTCATGGGAAACGATCCTTGAGCAGCGGCGAAGGCTTGGGAAGGGGCTATCAGAAACTGACCGCGAGGCCGCCGAAGACGGCGCGGCCGTCGCCGGGCCAGTAGGCGGCGGTGGCGGGGGTGACGGCGAGCTGGGCCTGGACGTTGGAGACGTAGGCCTCGTCGGTCAGGTTGCGGGCGTCGAGGAAGACCAGGACGCGATCATCCAGCCGCCAGCCGGCGCCGAGGTGGCGGCGGGCGTAGGCGGGGGCGCGGACGGTGTTGTTGTAATCCACCCAGCTGTCGGCGGCGGACCATTCCACCGAAGGGGCGACGAACCAGCCGGACGGGTGCTCGTAGCGTAGTTCGGCCCGGTAGAAGTGTTCGGGCACGATCGGCAAGCGATTGTCGCCGTACTGCGCGTCGTTCCGGAAGCGGAAGTCGGACCAGGTCCAGGTCTGGCGCAGCCGCCAGCCTTCGGCGAAGCGCCAGTCGACGGCGGCCTCGATCCCCTGATGGATTGTCTCATCGGCGTTGAAGGTGGCGGCCGGGAAGGGACCGCCGGGGCCGTTGACGGCGTACTGCAGCAGTTCGCCGTCCAGCACGGCGCGGTAGTAGGCGAGGTCCCAGGTGAGAGGACCCCGGCGGCCGCGCGTGCCGAGCTCGGCGGTCCAGGCTTCCTGCGGGCGCACCGGGGCGAAGCCGATGTTGGCGGGGGTCAGGGAATTGAAGCTCGGCGGCTCCACCGACCTGGTGAGGTTGGCGAAAACCTGCACGCCGTCCGGCGCCTCCCAGAGCAGGCCGATGCGCGGGGCGAACCAGTCGTAGGTCCGCGAGGCGTCCAGGTTGAAGGTCGCCGGCTGGCCGGGGACGGCGAAGCTGCGGTAGTGGCGTTCGGCGCGGCCCAAGGTCCCGCCGGCGGTCAGCGCCAGATTCTCGCGGACGAAGAGGCGGCCCTCGGCGAAGAGGTCGGCGGCCCTGGCATTCTGCAGGGAGATCGAGGTCGGCGCGCCCCTGGCGCCCTTCAGGTTGAGGTAGAAGTTGGAGTCGAGGTCGCCGGTGCGCAGCCACAGGCCCGCGAAGCCGTCGGCGCGCATCCCGCCGATCTGGCCCTCGAGGTCCAGCCGCGCGAAGGCGCCGTAGTTGCGGCTCTGCTGGTCGATCACCTGGAAGATGGGGTGGTCGAGGTCCTTCCACAGGGCGTAGACGCCGGCCTCCAGCACCGCCGCCTCGTTGAAGCGCCAGCGGGTGCGAAGCGAGCCGCGCAGGCCCCGCTGGTCGCGGGCCTGGTCGTTCGCATAGTTCCCGGGCGCGGGCTGGCGGGGGTCCGTCTGGAACTGGGCCCAGGTGAGGGCGCCGGGGATCTCCTGCGTGATGTTCGAGCCGCTGGCGATCAGCCGCACCTCGCGGTCCTCGCCGAGGCTCCGGCCGATGTTCAGCGAGCCGAACTGGATGTTCTGCTGGCTCTGTGGGCGCCAGCCCTGGGCGGTCTGGTTGGTCCCGGCGACGAAGACGTCCCAGTCGCCGGACTGGCGGGCCAGCGCCAGGTGCTGTCGGGCCAGCCCGAAGGAGCCGGCCTCCAGGCGCACCAGATTCTCGTAGCCGGCGTCACGGCCGGTGGGGGTGACCATGTTGATCGCCCCGCCCAGCAACGCGCCGCCGAAGCGCAGGGCGTTGCCGCCGCGCCAGACCTCGGTGAGGCGGGTGGTCAGGGGATCGGCGACCTGGCTGTCGCCGTAGCCGTCGGCCTCGTTCAGCGGCAGGCCGTCCTGGGCGATGATCAGGCCGCGGTTGTGGTTGGCGTTGCCGATGCCGGACCCGCGGATGGAGATGCGGATATCGCCGCCCCACTTGCGCTGGGCGTAGACGCCGGGAGCGTCGCGCAGCATGTCGTCGAGGGCGAGCGCGAGGCGGGCCTTGTAGGACTCGGCTGAGATCACCGAGACGCCGCCGGGGGTTTCGGAGAGCCGCTTGCGGGCGCGGGCGACCACCGGGGGGTCTTCCGGATCGGGATTGGCGGTGACGATGACGCTGTCGACGGTGGTCGGGGCCTCGTCGGCGAGGGCGAGCGTGGGCGCCGCGGCGAGGGCGGCGGAGGCGAGCAGGAGAGATTTCACAGGTTTTCGGGTCCTGGCGCGGGCGCGAGGTGCGCGGGCGCCGGTTGCGTTCGACTATGCGGCTGGGCGCGCCGGCGGGGAGAGCCGCGGGCGTGCGTGCGCCTCGCGGAGCGGGCGCGTCAGAGTCGAAGCGTAGGGGGACCTCGGGCGGGAAGCGGCGGCGGGGCGGCGAGGCCGCGCCCGGGCGCCAGGTCGGCCGGCAGGGCGGCGGGCGCGATCGTCCAGTCGGCGTAGGCCAGCGGGATCGGGGCCGCGACCTGGGGACCGAGGGCCCCGGCCGGATTCCCGGCGAAGACGCAATGGCTGTCGGCGGCCTTCTTGTCCGGCGACGGGTGGCCGGGTGTGACGACGTCGCCGAGCGTGACCGCGCCCTGGGCCGTGCAGATCACCAGCGGAATACCGAGGTCGCCGGCCCTGGCCTCGACCATGAAGCCCGTCGGGATCGCGGCCTTGGTGAGGATGGCCAGGAGGGCGAGAAGCGCGAAACCTCCACGCCACCCGTTCATCCGCCCCCTGCGGCGCCCTGTGTGGAATCCATGCACGGGTGGGCTGATAGCGCCGCGCCGCCCGCGCCGCTAGGGCCGGACCTCGATGGAGACCACATTTCGCGCCGAACGGGCCGGGCGGGAGTCGCCCTCGACCACCAGCCGGAAGGGGCCCTGCTTGGCGTCCAGCGGCTTGCCGTCCTGGCGGTCGGCGAGGACGGCCCTGACCCCGCCGAGGGTGGGTTCGATCTCGCCGAGCGAGAAGGCGACGCGGTAGCCGTCGCTGGCGGTGACCAGCAGGGTCGCGGCCAGATGCTGGCCCCGCACCGCCGCGCCTTCCGGCGCGCCCGCGAGAGTGGCCAGCGCGCGCAGCGGCACCCCCTCGTAGGCGACCTTGGTTCCGTGGTCGTCCATCGCCGCCGGGAGGTGCGGCATGGCCGCCAGGGCAGCGGCGTCGAGATCGCGCGCGCCGGCCGGGCCGACCAGCTTCAGCGTCTGCGCCTGGGCGGCGCCGGCGAGCAGCAGGGCGGCGGCGAAGAGGCCGAGACTGAGGAACTTGGGCATGGACCCCCCGTGAACGGTTCGACTAGCTTGCGCCAGCCTAGCAGCCGGCCGCCGGAGGTGGATATGTTGCAAACTCGCCGATGTCTCGCCCTCGTGCTGGCCGTGCTGGGCCTGGCGCTCGCTGCTCCAGCGGCAGCGCGGGAGGCGCTGACGGTGTTCGCCGCCGCCTCGCTGAAGAACGTGATGGACGAGCAGGGGGCGGCCTTCCAGAAGGCGGGCGGGCCGCCGGTGCGCTTCTCCTACGCCGCCTCCTCGGCGATCGCGCGACAGATCGAACAGGGCGCGCCGGCCGACATCTACATCTCGGCCGATAGCGACTGGATGAACTACGTGGAGCAGCGGGGGCTGGTGAAGGCCGGCACGCGGCGGGACCTCCTGACCAATCACCTGGCGCTGATCGCGCCGAAGGGTTCCAGGGTGCGGCTGAGCGTCGGGCGGAACATGCCGCTGGCCCGCGCGCTGGGGACCGGGCGGCTGGCGATGGCCGCGCCGGAGGTGCCGGCCGGCAAGTACGGGCGCGCGGCGCTGACTAGCCTGGGCGTGCTGGGTTCGGTGGAAGGCAAGATCGTCTCGGCCGAGAACGTGCGCGCGGCCCTGGCCTATGTCTCGCGCGGCGAGGCGCCCCTGGGGATCGTCTATGACACCGACGCCAAGGCCGACCCCGGCGTGCGGATCGTCGGGCTGTTCCCGGCGGGGAGCTATCCGAAGATCGTCTATCCGGCGGCGGTGATGGCCGGGTCGAAGAACCCCGCGGCGGGGCGGTTCATGGCCTGGCTCGCCACGCCGGGGGCGAGGGCGATCTTCCGGAAGCACGGGTTCACGGTGTTGCGCTAGCGATCCTTCTCCCGGTCGGGAGAAGGAAAGACGCGCGGAGCGCGGCGAGGATGAGGGCTTGCGGCCTATCCGGTGAGGGCGGCGG
>JADZBR010000239.1 GCA_020852035.1 Caulobacteraceae bacterium | reverse complement strand
TCGTAGCCGGTGACCTTGGCCATCATCAGGGTCAGCAGGGCGTAGCTGGCGATGTTGAACGGCACGCCCAGGAAGACGTCGGCCGAGCGCTGGTAGAGCTGGCAGGAGAGCTTGCCGCCTCCTCTTCCATCAGGGGCCACGAAGAACTGGAACAGGCAGTGGCAGGGCGGCAGGGCCATGTCGTCGACGTCGGCCGGGTTCCAGGCCGAGACGATGTGTCGCCGGCTCGTCGGGTTGACCTTCAGGCTTTCGACCACACCGGCGATCTGGTCGATCACCCGCCCGTCCGGCGCGGCCCAGGAGCGCCACTGGCGGCCGTAGACGGGGCCGAGTTCGCCGGCCTCGTCGGCCCACTCGTCCCAGATGCTGACGCCGCGGTCCTGCAGCCAGCGCACATTGGTGTCGCCGCGCAGGAACCACAGCAGTTCGTAGATGATCGACTTGACGTGCAGCTTCTTGGTGGTGAGCAGCGGAAAGCCCTGCGAAAGGTCGAACCGCATCTGCCGGCCGAAGACGCCCAGCGTGCCGACGCCGGTGCGGTCCTCGCGCTGCACGCCCGTCAGCATGATGTCGGCGAGCAGGCCGAGATACTGCCGCTCCGGGTGGTCCGGCGCGGCGGGGATGTCGGCGACATGGGCGACGGCGCTCATGAGGCCGATGATTCGCCGGTAAGTGATTCGCGCCAAGCGCCGGCGTGCGTTCGTCCACAACCGGCGCCGACTCAGCCGGCGAAGCCGCCGTCGTCGAGGAAAGCCTGCTCCACGGGCGTGGTCTCGCGCCCCAGGCATCGGTTGCGGTGCGGGAAGCGGCCGAAGCGCACGATGATGTCCTGGTGCAGCTTGGCGTACTTCAGGTACTCAGGATCGCCCAGGGTGGCGAACAGCTCCATCGACAGCGCCTGTTCCTGCACGTCCTCGGCGTGCTCGAAGGGCAGGTAGAAGAAGAGCCGCAAGCCTTCCTCCACCTGCTGGTCGAAGCCGCGGCGCACCGCCTTGTGGGCGATGGCGCGGGCCATCGGGTCGGTGGCGAAGGCGTGGGCCGAGTCCCGCCACAGGTTGCGCGGAAACTGGTCGAGCAGGACGAGTAACGCCAGGGCCCCGTCGGCCGTTTCGGCCCAGGCGGCGTATTCGCCGCGCGCGGCGGCGTGATGCACCGGCTCGAAGCGCAGGCGGATCGCCTCGTCGAAGCGGGCGTCCTTGCCGAACCACTTGGCCGGCCCGGCCTCGCGCCAGAAATGGATCACGTCCTGCGGCGTCGCCGGCATCTTTCCGTTCAACCCTCGTTCAGCCGGCAAGGATTAGGCCGGTCAGCAAGGGACTTATCTCGCCCGCGCCGCGTGCGCGAGGCACCGGAAAGTGACGAATGAACAAACTGACGCCTACCGCTCTGGCCCTGCTGCTCCTGGCCTCCACGGCCGTGGAAGCGGCGGCGCAGGAGCGCCAGGGTCGCGGCCGGGGCGAGCGCCCCGCCGCCTCCGACGACGGCGGCCGGCGCGGCGGCGGCGACCGCGGCCAGCGCGAAGGCCGGCGTGGCGGCGACGATGGGCAACGCCCGCAGCGGGCGGAGCGCCCCCAACGCGCCGAACGCCCGCAACGCGCCGAACGCCCCCAACGCGTCGAACGCCCGCAGCCGCAGCAGGCCGCGCCCGACCGCCCGCGCGGTCAGGCCGAGTGGCGGAACCGCGGCGAAGGCCGTCCGAACTGGAACCGCGACGCCGGCCAGACCCGCGGCGACCGCGGCCCTCGCGGCCAGCGCCCGCAGGCCGTGACCCCGCCCGCCCAGGCCGCCCAGCCGAACCGCGAATGGCGCGGCCGCGGCGACCAGGACCGCCGCGACTGGCGGCGTGACGACGACCGCCGGGGCGATGGCCGCCGCGACTGGGACCGCAACAACGACGGTCGCCGTGACTGGGATAACAACCGCCGCGACAACGACCGCCGCTGGGATGGCCGCCGTGATAACGACCGCCGTTGGGACGGCCGTGACAACCGCCGGTGGGACAACGACCGCAACCGGCCGCGTCCGCGCTACGACCGGCGCAACTATCCGTCGATCTGGCGATCCGCGCAGCGGTTCCGCATGTCGGTCTACCGGCCGCCGGTGGGCTACTACCATCGGTCCTGGCGCTACGGGGACATCCTGCCGCGCGGCTGGTGGGGCCCGAGCTACTACATCTCCGACTGGTGGCAGTACGACCTGCCGATCCCGCCGATCGGCTATGAGTGGGTGCGGGTCGGCGAGGACGCCTATCTGGTCGACACCTACACCGGCCGCATCGTCCAGGTGGTCTACGACATCTTCTGGTGGTGAGGCGAAGGGGCTCCGGGAAACCGGGGCCCCTTCTTGCTATCGGGCGTCCGGGAACCGCGTGTCGGCCCAGTCGCGGATGTAGAGGGCGAAGGCCTGCGTCCGCGCCACCTTCTGTGGGTCGGCGGGCCGCATGGAGTCCTGCGGATCGCCCTTCTTCATGGCGCGGGCGGCGGTGATCAGCTCCGACCATTGCGCGTCGAGGGTCTCCATCGCCCAGGTCATGGCCCTTGGCTTCGACGTCACCTCGCCGCAGGCGAGGGTGTGCAGGATCCGGCAGAACAGCCCGACCCAGAACGCCTGCCAGGCCACCAGGTGCATCGGCTCCAGACCCACCTCCAGGCAGCGGCCCAGGGTGGCCCGCACCTCGCGGCGGAGCTCGTCCACCGGGATCGGGTCGATCAGCGTGGAGGGCGGCGGCCCGGCCAGGGTGACGCCCCGCTCGCGCAGGCACCAACGGACCACCCAGCTGTTGTCGTGCTCGGAGCGGACCAGGGTCTTGTGGCCGTGGTCGAGATACCAGAACGGATAGGCGCGGGCCGAATGGCCCTCCATGCCGGGGTCGAGCCAGCCCTCGGGCCGTTCCTCGCCGGGCGGGTCGCGCGGCGTGGTCGACCAGCGGCGCAGGATGGCCCTCGGCGCGTAGGAGCCCTCCAGGCCGTTGTGCCAGTAAGGGGCCGGCAGCTCGTGGATGCCGGCGTGCAGCGCCTGCAGCGGCGGCAGCTCCTCCGGCATGATGTCGCGGTGGGTGACGATGATGAAGTCGCAGTCGCTGTAGGGCGTGGCGTCGCCGACGGCGAAGGAGCCTTGCAGGTAGGCGCCGAGGAAGTTGGCCTTCAGGACGCCCTGCGCGCCTTCGACGAGGTGGGCGAGCACGCCGTTGAGTTCGGCGTAGGGCGTGGGCGCGAAATCCGCGCCGTGCAGTTTGGTCATTTGGAATAGGTCCGTGCGAGATCGCCCGCGCGGCGGCGGGCCTCAGGAGAGCGGTGCGGGAGGGCTCAGCGCCTGATGCGCTCTTGCGGACACATGCGGCGAGCCTAGCCTATCGCGCAGGCCGCTCCAAGCCGCGGTGAAGGTTCAGCCTGCGCGGACGGACTTGCGGCCGTCCTTCCAGACGACTTCGGGCCGGTCCCGGTCGGGGCCGGAATAGTCCGGATAGAGCCGGAATCCCGTCATCCTGAAGTGCGGCAGGTTCTCGTAGAACGGCGCGGCGCCGTCGGTCAGCAGATCGATGCGCAGTCCTCCCGCCCGGCGCAGGGCCGCGACGATCAGGCGCCGCGCGA
>JADZBR010000238.1 GCA_020852035.1 Caulobacteraceae bacterium | reverse complement strand
CGATGGAGACGTTCTCGATCCGCTCGTCGGTCCCGAACTCCAGCATGAACTGGTAGTTCAGCGCGCCCAGCAGCAGGATCACCTGTTCCGGGTCATAGTCGACGGTCTGGATGCGGCTGTCGGTGACGCCCGGCTGCGGCACGTCGGCGGCGTGCGCCGTCCCGCAGGTGAGGCTGAGCGCCAGGGCGAGGGCGAGCGGCCTCATTGCGTGGCCACCGGCGGCAGCGGCCCGGCGCTCTCGGCGTCGCGGCGGTAGGAGGTGACCGCAAAGCCCAGCGGATTGATCAGTCGGTCCTCCATGCGCATCGGCGCGCCGGTGAACTTGAAGCCGATCACGCTGGCGAAGGCGCGGCGGTCGCCGGCCGGGGCGCCGCCGTCGCGGCGTTCGGTCTCGAAGCGCACCAGGGCGCTGGTGGGGGAGAGCAGGCTGATGCTCTTGATGGTGGTCTGCACAACCGTGGTCGGCGGCAGGGTGCGGGCCGGGCTCTGCGGGTTATTGCCGGAGACCTGCTGGATATACTGGGCGCGGGCGGCCCCCTGCGACCAGCCGGTCACCATGCGGTAGTTGGTCTGCAGGTCGGTGGCGTCGAAGGTCTCGCGGGCCAGCACGTAGCGGGCGAGCATCGACTGGGTGACCGCGGAGTCCTGGGTCAGCGGGCCGGCTTTTAGGCCCTGGATGGTCTCGACGTAGCCGGTCTGGCGGTCGACGGTGATGGTGTAGGGGATCACCGTCTTCAGCGGCGCGAGGGTCGCCAGGGCGATGGCTTCCAGCAGGGCGACGGCCACCGCCACGCCGGCGATGATCCAGGCGACGCGGCGCGACTGGCGCAGGGAACCGTGGACATCCTGCGACCAGCTGGCGGCCTCGGCGTAGTAGCTCTTGCGGTCCGCCACGGGGGGCTTCTCCGGTTTCATCGGTCTCTCCGGGCGCTGGAGGCGGCTGCGCGAGGCGCGGCCGAGCGCCGATAGGATTGGCCCAGCGGCTGGACGCGCGCAGGCTCGGCGGCGCGTTCAGAGCGGGGCGAGATGTCGAGGCGGCGGGGGGCGGGGCCCTCCTGCAGGCGGATGTCGCGGCGCTCCAGCGAGGCGGCCGCGGCGGCCACGGCCTGGGCGCGGGGCTGCATCTCCAGCTGGGCGGGGCGCATGGCGGTGGGCGCGGCGCCCTGGGCGGCGGGCGTCAGGGCCTGGACGCGGCCCTCGGTCGAGCGGCCGGCCTCGCGCCGGCCGCCGATGCGCAGGCCGCCGGCGATGAAGCCGATGGCCGCCAAGAGCGCCAGGGCGACCCCGGCGGTGATCAGGGTGAGCACGAAGACGCCGACCGCCGGGGTCAGGTCGACGATGCCCTGGCCACGCAGCTCGATCATGCGGATCAGCAGCGGCTCCATCAGCGTGAGCTGCACGACCAGCGTCATGATCGCCAGCAGGGGGACGAGGGCGAGGCCGATGGAGGCGCGCAGCCAGCCTTCGAAGAGGCCGCGGGTGGAATCGAACAGCAGGAAGCCGGCGAACACCGGGCCGAGCGCCAGCAGGAAGGCCAGCGCGATCTTGGCGGCCAGCATGACGCCCAGCGTGCCCATCAGCATCAGGATGCCGGCGCTGTTCAGCGCGAAGGCGGCGAAGGCCGGGCCGCCGGTGAAGGGCGAGGCGGTGGGACCGGCGCGTCCGGCGTAGAAGGCGGCGCCGCGGGTGAGTTGGTCATAGGCGAGCTGCAGGCCGTCGAACGGGTTGCCGAGGAAGACCGAGCCGTCCGGCTGGATCGAGCGCAGCATCATGGCGCCGAGCTGTTCGGGGCCGCGGAAGAGGGTGTCGAAGACCAGCTGCTGGTAGGTGGGCCAGCTGGTGGCGAGCACGAGGACCACGCCGATCTTCAGCATGGTCATGGTCAGCTCGCCGATGTTCAGCGGCGCGCGGCCGAGCATCAGCTGCAGGCCGAGCAGGGCGACATAGATGGTGAGGGCGCTGGTCAGCGCGATGGCCACCACCCCGCCGGGCTCGGCCAGCACGCCGTAGGCGCTCTGCACCAGGCCCTGGGTGTTGCAGTCGACCGAGAACAGCAGCCCCTGGACGAGACCGGTCTCTGGTGGCGGGACGGGGCAGGCGAGCGCCATCAGACCCGCTCCAGCAGGCGCGGGAGCCAGGCGGCGGGGTCTTCGCCGACGTCCGAGCGGATGTCGTCCAGCAGGCGCACGGTGCGTTCGCGGCCGGAGAGGACGGTTAGCAGTTCGGGTTCGCCGGAGAGGTTCAGGCGGGCGACGACGCTGTCGTTGGCGTGCTTGATGAGGAAGCAGCGCGAGGTGTCCGGCAGGCTGCGGACCAGGCTGAACTCATGCGCGGTCAGGCCGAAGCCGTCGATGTAGTCGCGCGCCTGGGCCTTGGGGTTGGCCATGAAGATCTGGGTGGCGGCCTGCTCGATGATCGCCGAGGCGATGCGGCTCTCCAGGGCGTCCTGGGCGCTCTGGGTGGCGAAGCCGACCACGCCGTTGCGCTTTCGGATGGTCTTCTCCCAATCCTTGATGCGGGCGATGAACACCTCGTCGTCGAGCGCCTTCCAGCCCTCGTCGATGACAATCAGGCTGGGCTGGCCGTCCAGCCGCTGCTCGACCCGGTGGAAGAGATACATCATCGCCGGCGTGCGCAGGGCCGGGTCGTCCAGCACCTGGGTCATGTCGAAGCCGATGGTGCGGGCCTCGAGGTCGAGGAGGTCGTCCGGGTTGTCGAACAGCCAGGCCCGCTCGCCCTCGCCCCACCAGGGGCGCAGGCGCGCGGCGAGGTCGGCGGCGTTGGGCCGGGTATGGCCGCGAAAGAGCTCGGCGAAGTAGCGCAGGCGGCGATAGGCCGGCTGCTGGGCGAAGTTGGCGTCCACCGCCTCGTGGATGCGCTCGATGTCCTCCGGCGAGAGGACTTCGCCCTGCTGGGTGACGAGGCGGGCGGTCCAGTCGGCCAGGAAGGCGCGGTTGGCCGGAGTGTCGTCCAGCTGCAGCGGGTTGAAGCCGGTGGGCTGGCCGGGGCGGATGGCGTCGTAGCGGCCGCCGATGGCGCGCAGGAAGATCTCCGCGCCCCGGTCCTTGTCGAAGAAGACGATGCGCGGGTCGAACTTGCGGGCCTGGGCGAGCAGGAAGGCGAGCACCACGGTCTTGCCGGAGCCCGAGGGGCCGATGAGCGTGAAGTTGCCCAGGTCGCCGTGGTGGAAGTTGAAGTGATAGGGGCCGGCCGAGGTGGTCTCCAGCACGGTGACCGCCGGGCCCCAGTGGTTGCCCTCGGCCTGGCCGACCGGGAAGTTGTGGCCCGAGGCGAAGCCGGAGAAGTTGGCCGTCGAGATCAGAGCTCGCCGGGCGATGTCCTTGAAGTTGCCGGGGAACTGCGCCCAGAAGGCGGGCTCCAGATTGACGTCCTCGCGCACCGCGATCACGCCCATGTCGGTGAAGGCCGACTGCACCTCGGCGACGGCTTCGTTGAGGCCGGAGAGGGTCTCGGCGCGGACCATGACCGAGAGGTGATGCTCGCCGAAGGCGGCCCGGCCGGCGGCGACGTCGTCCTTGGCGGCGGTCAGGCCTTCGCGCAGGGACAGCGCCTCGTCGTCGGCGGCGCGCATGCGGCGCAGCGCCAGGTTCATGCGGTCGAGGCTGGCCTGGCGGTCGACGTAGGCGAAGCTCTGGCTGACGGTCAGCTCGTAGGGCAGGCGCAGCAGGTCATCCAGCATCCCGGCGGCGGTCTGCGGCGGGTAGTCCTTGATCGAGACCATCGCCGCGAAGCTGCGGGGCAGGCGGCCAGCCGAAGCGAATTCAAGGGCTTCCGCGCCAAAGCTGACCCGCCGATATGGGAGGTATTCGCCGAGGTCGGTGCGCGGTAGGAGGACCGGGCGGACTTCGCCGTTGAACAGGGTGGAGAGGAACTCCAGCGGTTCCGAGCAGGGGCCGTTCGGCGTGTCGTAGACGCTCAGCACCCGTGCGCCGTAGGGGGCCAGGGTGGCCAGCAGGGATTCCCGCGCCGAGGCCAGTTCGCGCATGTCCACGGCCTGGGCGGCGGCGGCCTGCACGCCGCCGGGGCGGCGGCCCGTGACGGCATTGACCAGGCCCTCAACCACGCCCGCGCGGCCTTGCAACGGGCGACGGACGATCGTCAGGAAGAGCTCGTTGACGTAGAGCCGCTTGGCGGCGAGGCGCTTTTTCCACGCCTCGTCCAGGGTGCGGCTGAAGTCGTCGCCGTATTCGCCCTTGACGGCGGGGGAGACCTCGCGCCGAACGATGTGGTGGTAGAGCGCGAACCGGGAATTGGCGATGGCGCGCAGGGCCCCGTCGCGCAGGGCCTTGCGGTAGTTGATCTCCTCGGTGTCGGCGGTCTCGAACGGCAGGCCCCGCAGGTGGATCACCTGCATCAGCATGCCGTCGCGGGTCTCGATGGTGACGTCGTCGACATGGCGGGCGTAGGGCAGGCGGGCGCCGGCGCTGGCCTCGCGGCCGGCGGCGGCCCGGCGCGCGGCCGGCCGGGCGTCCGGCTTCACGGGCGGTAGGAGTTGCATCGCCACACGGCCCAGTTCTTCACGCGCGGGCAGCGCGTGACCTTGGTCAGCCAAAGGTCGAAGATCCGCGGCTCCTTCAGGCAGGCCATGTAGCCGATCACGTGGATCACGATGGCGGCGAGCAGCGCCCAGAAGGACTTGGTGATCAGGAAGAGCTCGGCGGTCACCACCGCGTTCAGCACGAAATAGGAGTAGGTGACGCCCGCGAACATCTGCGGCCGGGT
This sequence comes from Caulobacteraceae bacterium, assembly GCA_020852035.1. Taxonomy (GTDB): domain Bacteria; phylum Pseudomonadota; class Alphaproteobacteria; order Caulobacterales; family Caulobacteraceae; genus Phenylobacterium. The sequence goes on along the minus strand of JADZBR010000238.1, from coordinate 43 downwards.
CAGGGCGCCGAACACCACGTCGCGTTCGAGCTGCGCGGCCATG
>JADZBR010000237.1 GCA_020852035.1 Caulobacteraceae bacterium | reverse complement strand
GTCGGCGTCGACATCAACCCCGCCCGCGAGGAGTGGGGCCGCCGCTTCGGCATGACCCACTTCGTCAACCCCAAGGTCATCGAGGGCGACATCGTCCCGCACCTGGTCGAGCTGACCGATGGCGGCGCCGACTACACCTTCGACTGCACGGGCAACACCGTGGTCATGCGCCAGGCGCTGGAAGCCTGCCACCGCGGCTGGGGCGAGAGCATCATCATCGGCGTGGCCGAGGCCGGCAAGGAGATCGCCACCCGCCCCTTCCAGCTGGTCACCGGCCGGGTCTGGCGCGGCACCGCCTTCGGCGGCGCGCGCGGGCGCACCGACACCCCGAAGGTCGTCGACTGGTACATGGACGGCAAGATCGAGATCGACCCGATGATCACCCACACCCTGCCGCTGGAGGACATCAACAAGGCCTTCGACCTGATGCACGCCGGCGAGAGTATCCGCAGCGTGGTGGTGTTTTGACCGAATTTTCGTGCTGCCTGTGTGATCAGGCGATCAATGACGATCAGCCTGCCCTCACGCTCGTCGGGATAAACTTCCAGGATTGGAAACGCGAGGTGAAGAATCCCCGCGAACAGATGTTCTGGGTCCACTTTGGTTGTCTGACGTCGTCATGGATGGGCAGTTACCCTTGGGAGTCCGATGGGTTGTTCGACGACGGGCTGATGGATGAAACACATTGACGTCTCTTCTCAGCACCCACCGCGTTCATGGCGGAACGGTGAGCTATCTTCAGCACGACAGCGCCGCCACCGGCACGCCAATGCGCTTTTCGCTGTTCACGCCGCCCGGTGAAGGCCCCTTCCCGCTGCTGCTCTGGCTCTCGGGCCTCACCTGCACGGAGGACAATTTCACCACCAAGGCCGGCGCCTATCTGGCTGCCGCCCGGCACGGTGTCGCCATCGCCTGCCCCGACACCAGCCCGCGCGGCGAGGGCGTGGCGGACGATCCGGCCTACGACCTCGGCCAGGGCGCTGGCTTCTACCTCGACGCTGTCGAGGCGCCCTGGGCGCCGCACTTCGCGATGGAGACCTACATCGTCCGCGACCTCCTGGAGGCCCTCGAAGGCGCCTTCCCGCTGGATGCGGCGCGGCGGGGAATCTTCGGCCATTCGATGGGCGGGCACGGCGCCCTGACGCTCGCCCTGCGCCACCCGGACCTCTTCCGTTCGACCTCGGCCTTCGCGCCGATCGCCTCGCCTACCCGCTGCGCGTGGGGCCGCAAGGCTTTCGCCGCCTACCTGGGCGCCGACACCTCGGCGTGGGAGGCGCACGACGCAGCGCGGCTGATCGAGGCCGGCGCCGCCAGGGGCCGGTTCGACGACATCCTGATCGACCAGGGGACCGCCGATACCTTCCTTGCCGACCAGCTGAAGCCCGAGTTGCTGGAAGCCGCCTGCGCGGCCGCCGGCCAGCCGCTGACCCTGCGACGGCAGGCGGGCTACGACCATTCCTACGTCTTCATCGCCAGCTTCATCGAAGATCACATCGCCTGGCACGCCCGCCGCCTGACCTGACCGGCGCCGCTGGCGAACCTCGATGGGCGTACCGGTTTTTTGACGAACTGCCGTTACGCTAACCTTGCGGGTACCAAACTCCAGCAGGGTGGCGCCGACCTGGGGAGGACTACACTGACCGACGCCGCGCCTGCCCAGCGCGCCGAGGGCGATTCGGCCGCCCGGCTGCTTGCCGCCTCCACCAAGAATCTCGGCCCGCGGATGCTCAGCGCCGGCATCACGGTCGCCGCCGCATTGCCGGTGATGGCGTGGTTCATTCCCGCCGCCTGGCTGGTGTTGACGCTCAGCCTGGCGCTCGCCGAACTGGTGATCTCGCGCAGCGCCCAGATGCGCGGCGGCGCGATCCCCACCAGCCGCATCGTCGTCAGCGTGAGCACCAGCAGCCTCAGCGCCCTGCTGGCCGCCGCCTTCTGGATGACCGAGGTCCCGACGGCGCGGCTCTTCGCCATCGTCTACATCTGCGTGTCGCTGTTCTACGTGCTGATGCAGTATTACGCGCGGCTGCGGATGTTCGTGCTGATCGGCGGCCCTTATATCCTCGCCCTGGCCGCGGGCGTGGTCGAGATGGGCTGGCGCCATCTCAACGGCCCCAATCCCTGGCTGATGCTGACCGTGGTCATGGCCGGGGCCAGCATGTTCCACTTCTTCCGCAACGCCCGCAGACAGCTCGACATCTCCCGCGCCGCCCTGCGCACCGCCCGAGCCCAGGCGCAGGAGCGCGGCCTGGTCGCCGAATCCGCCAACCAGGCCAAGAGCCAGTTCCTGGCCACCATGAGCCACGAGATCAGAACACCCCTGAACGGCGTGCTCGGCATGGCCCAGGCGATGGCCGCCGACAAGCTCACCCGGGTGCAGCGCGAGCGGCTGATCGTCATCCGCCAGTCGGGCGAAGCCCTGCTGGCCATCCTCAACGACGTGCTCGACCTCTCCAAGATCGAGGCCGGCAAGTTCGAGATGGAGACCGTCGAGTTCGACCTCGGCCAGGTGGTCAACGGCGCGCACCAGGCTTTCACCGCGCTCGCCAACAAGAAGGGCCTCTCCTTCTGCCTGACCGTCGAGCCGCAGGCCCACGGCGTCTACCTCGGCGACCCGACCCGCGTGCGCCAGGTGCTCTACAACCTGATCTCCAACGCCCTGAAGTTCACCGACAGCGGCGAGGTGCGCGTGCGCGCCCTGCGCGAGGGCGAGAACCTGGTGCTGACGGTGGCCGACACCGGCATCGGCATGTCGCCCGAACAGGTCGCGCGGCTGTTCCAGAAGTTCGAGCAGGCCGACTCATCGACCACCCGCCGCTTCGGCGGCACGGGCCTCGGCCTGTCCATCTGCCGTGAGCTGTCGCAGTTGATGGGCGGCTCGATCGTCGCCGAGAGCCAGGCCGGCGAAGGCAGCCTCTTCACGGTCGCGCTGCCCATCCCGCGCCTGCGCGATCCGGACCCGGTGGCCAGCGCCGAGGCCGAGGCCGCCCCGCAGGCCGTGGAGTCGCTGTCGCTCCGCGTGCTGGCGGCCGAGGACAACAGCGTCAACCAGCTGGTCCTGAAGACCCTGCTGCACCAGGTCGGCGTCGACCCGGTGATCGTCGACAACGGCCGCAAGGCGCTCGAAGCCTGGCGCGAACAGGCTTGGGACGTGGTGCTGATGGACGTGCAGATGCCGGAGATGGACGGCCTGGAAGCCACCCGCCTGATCCGCGAAGCGGAGGCCGCCGCCGGCCGGCCGCGCACGCCGATCATCGCACTGACCGCCAACGCCATGTCCCATCAGGTCGAGCAGTATCTGGCCTGCGGCATGGACGGGCACATCGCCAAGCCGATCGAAGCCGGCCGCCTGTTCGCCGTCCTGGCGCAGGCGCTGGACGACGC
>JADZBR010000236.1 GCA_020852035.1 Caulobacteraceae bacterium | reverse complement strand
GTGCGCTCGGGGAACTGCGCGATGGAGCGCAGGACCTTGGCGATCTCGCCGGCGTCGTCCGGATGGCGGAACACCGGCAGGCCGAAGGTGGCCTCGGAGATGAAGACGTCGCAGGGGACGGGCTCGAACGCCGGGCAGGTGGGATCGCGGCGGCGCTTGTAGTCGCCCGAGACCACCATGGTCAGGCCCTTCCAGCGCACCACCGCCTGGGCCGAGCCCAGCACATGGCCGGCGGGGACCAGGGTGATCTCCACATCGTCCCGGTTGACCGTCGCGCCATAGGCCACCGCCTCCCGGGCGTCGGCGAAGGTCGCGCCGTAGCGCTCGGCCATGATCGCCAGGGTCTCGGGGGTGGCCAGCACCGCCCCGTGGCCGGGGCGGGCATGGTCGGCGTGGCCGTGGGTGATCACCGCCCGCGCCACCGGCCGCACCGGGTCGATGTAGAAGTCGCCGGGGGGGCAGTAGAGGCCCTCAGGCTTCGGGCAGAGCAGGTCGGCCGGGCGGATCATCGAATTGAATATAGCGACTGACAGGCGGAATCGCTCCGCGAGTGCGCCCTAGAGATATTCACGAACATTACATTGAAGTCATTCTGTTAAATCGACGTCATGACTGAGACTTAACAAGTAAATCTGTGATGTCACATCTATATCCCCAACTACCGGCGGCGATCCCCGCCCCGGAACACCGTCTAGGGGATAGACATGAGCCACACCATCTCGCCGCTGAGCGCCCTCGCCACCTTCATCCTCGGCGTCACGCCGCTGGTCGCCGTCTTCGGCGTCTTCGTGCAGATCGCCGGGTGATCGCCCTTCCATCGGGCGCTCCCGCCCCGGCCTCAAGAGCCCGCGCCCTCCCCGGCGCGGGCTCTTTTCGTAGGCGCCGTTGCGTCAGACCGGCTAGGCAAGAGCCATGACCGACGCGGCCGCCGAGATGATCTCCCGCATGATGCAGGCCACCCCGCAGGCCGGCGCCCTCGGCTTCGAGGTGGTCGAGGTCTCGCCCGAGCGGGCGGTGATGCGCGCGGCCTGGAAGCCGGAGATGGTCGGCGATCCGGCCACCGGGGTGATCGCCGGCGGCGTGGTCACCACCCTCATCGACCATGTCAGCGGCCTGGCGGTGAACGCCGCGCGGCAGGGCGGCATGGGCGCCATCGCTACCCTCGACCTGCGGATCGACTACCTGCGGCCCGCCGGCGAGCGCCTGGGCCTCACCGCCTCGGCGACCTGCTACCGCCTGACCCGCAACGTCGCCTTCGTCCGCGCCGAGGCGCACGACGGCCAGGGCGACACGCCGGTCGCCACCGCCCAGGCGGCCTTCATGCTGGGCACCGCCGGCGCGGTCTCGGGAAGCGTCGCATGAGCCGGCTGGAGGACACCCCCTACGCCCGCTTCCTCGGCGTGCGGCCGCAGGAGGATGCGGAAGGCCCGTTGCTGGTGCTGCCGATGTCGCCGCACCTGATCGGCAACCCCAGCCTGCCGGCGATCCACGGCGGGGTGCTCGGCGGTTTCCTGGAGATCACCGCCCTCGCGCGGCTGGCGGCCGAGCGCCCGGACGCGCCCCTGCCCAAGCCGATCGACGTCAATATCGAATACGTCCGCCCCGCCGGGCCGAAGGACACCTACGCCCGCGCCGAGATCCGCCGCGCCGGCCGCCGGGTGGCCAATGTGCGGGTCGAGGCCTGGCAGGACGACCCGCAAAAGCCGGTGGCGGCGCTGCACGGCCACTTCCTGCTGAGCGCCGAGGGCTGACGCCGGGCGCTGCGGGGGCTATAGCCCGCGCCATCATGCTCCAAGGACTGTCCCACGCGGCGCAGGGCGCCAAGGCTTGGCCGTTTGAACAGGCGCGCATCCTGCTCGCCCGGATTCTGAAACAGCGCCTGACCGACGCCGAGCGTGATCTGGCCGCCGCGCTGATCGCCGAAGGCAAGTTCGACGAGCTGGTCCAGACCCTGCCGGCGCTCAGCAAGCCCGTGGTCCTGCAATGCGGCTACGGCGCCTCCGGCCTGCCGCACATGGGCACCTTCGGCGAGGTGGCCCGCCCGACCATGGTGCGGAACGCCTTCCGCGCCCTGACCGAGGACAGGGTCCCCACGCGCCTGCTGGTGATCTCCGACGACATGGACGGGTTCCGCAAGATCCCCGACAACGTCCCCAACCGCGCGATGCTGGAGGAGGATCGCGACAAGCCGGTCACCAGCGTGCGCGACCCCTTCGGCGAGCACGAGAGCTTCGGGGCGCACAACAACGCGCGCCTGCGAACCTTCCTCGACGGTTTCGGCTTCGACTACGAATTCTTCTCCTCGACCTACGACGGCTACAAGTCCGGCGTCTTCGACCCGATCCTGTTGCGCGCTCTGGAGCGGTTCGACGCCATCCAGGCGGTGATGCTGCCCACCCTCGGCGAGGAGCGGCGGGCCACCTATTCGCCCTTCCTGCCGATCAGCCCCAAGACCGGCCGCGTGCTGCAGGTCCCGACCCTGGAGCGTCACCTCGACCGCGGCTCGATCACCTTCCGCGACGAGGACGGCGAGCTGACCGAGGTCCCGGTGACCGGCGGCCACGTGAAGATGCAGTGGCGCCCCGACTGGGCGATGCGCTGGACCGCGCTCGGCGTCGACTACGAGATGAGCGGCAAGGACCTGATCGACTCGGTGCGGGTCTCCAGCAAGGTCTGCCGCGTGCTCGGCGGCGAGCCGCCGGAGGTCTTCCACTACGAGCTCTTCATGGACGTGGAGAACCGCAAGATCTCCAAGTCCAAGGGCAACGGCCTGACCATGGAGGAATGGCTGCGCTACGGCGCGCCGGAGAGCCTGGCCTACTACATGTACCAGTCGCCGAAGTCGGCCAAGCGGCTCTACTTCGACGTCATCCCCAAGGCGGCGGACGAATACCTGCAGCACCTCGACGCCCACGCGAAGAAGGCGGCCGAGGGCGCCAACGGGCCGCAGCTGGAGAGCCCCGCCTGGCACGTGCACGGCGGCGCCCCGCCGGCGCAGGGCTCGCCGGTCTCGTTCTCGCTGCTCTTGAACCTGGTCTCGGCGGCCGACGCCTCGACCAAGGAAATCCTCTGGGGCTTCCTGGAGCGCTACATCCCCGGCGCGACGCCCGCGAACCAGCCGCTGCTCGACAAGCTCGCCGGCTACGCGATCAACTATTACGAGGACTTCGTTCGGCCCTCGAAGCAGTTCCGCGCGCCCACCGACCAGGAACGGTCGGCCATGCAGGCCCTGCGCGATGCGCTCGCCGCCCTGCCGGCCGACACCCGCGACGCCGAGCTGATCCAGAACGAGGTCTACGAGATCGGCAAGGCCGCCGGCTTCGAGCCTCTGCGCACCTGGTTCGCCGCCCTCTACGAAGTGCTGCTCGGACAGAGCCAGGGCCCGAGGTTCGGCTCCTTCGCCGCCATCTTCGGCCTCGACCGCACCATCGCCCTGATCGACCGGGCGCTGGCCGGGGAGCTTGCGGCGGCTTGAACACCCCGCCACGCGCTAGGAGTCCGGCCAGCGTTCCAAGCGGTCATTCATCAATCCGGGATCGCCGAACGCCGCGTCGGTCAGGAGCGATCGAAGTTCTCCCGGTCGGCCGATCACCCAGGAAACATGAATGCCTCGCCAGTCACGGTTGCCAACCCTGATGTCGAAAAAGGTCGTCGCCTGATGAATGCTCTGTGCGTAGCCGCCGGCGATCAGCGGCAGCCTGTCATCCAGGAATCGAGGCGCGCTCCAGAAGCATCGGTCGGCGAGCAATTCGTCGATCTTGCGGGAGGCGTCGACAGAGAGTTTCACGCGCCGCCAGCCTGACGAGTAGGATCTCGGCCCGGCATAGCCGCGCCGCCGCGCCTCGATCTTCCAGCCGTCCTTGGACAATTTTCGGCCTCTCAGGTCGTAGCTGACGATCCCCGGGCCGGGGACCGTGGTGGACAGGCGGAACTGAGCCTTGCCCCCATCGGCGCCGCGCATCGGGGCGTTGTCGTGATGTCGGGCCCAGTCCGTCCAGGCGGTTTCGAATGCCGTGCCGTCAAAAGTTTCCCAGGTGGTCGGCAGCCGGTCGACCGCCACTTGGTCGAACGGAGGGCACTCCGAGCCAAAGGCTGCGGCGGGGACCAATAGGAACCAGAGAGACAGCGCGGCTCGGAAGGCCATCATTCTACTCCGCCCAGGCTTCGGCGACGGCGAGGAAGTTCCCCGCCAGCTCGTCCAAGCCCATCTCCTTGAGCAGTAAGCCCGTCGAGACCCGCTCCAGGAAACCCCATTGCCAGATCGGCTCCTCCGGCACGCCCGTGAGCCGCGAGAGCAGCGCGCAGCGCGCGCGGCCCAGCGCCAGTGGGTCGCCGGCCAGCAGTTCGTCCTCCCATTCGCGCATGGCGATGCCGAGATCGTAGGCCGGCTCGGCGAAGAGGCCGTCGGGATCGACGAACTTGAAGCGGGGCGGGTCGGCGCCGGGGACCTGCAAGGTGTTCCAGGCGTGAGGATCGCCGTGGACCAGCACGGCGGCGGCCGGATCGTACGCGCGGCGGCGGTCCTCGGCGAAGGCGAGGGCGACCTCGATGGTGCGCTCGGCGCAGGGCCGGCCGGTGGCTTCAAAGCGCCGCGAGATCAGACGGGCGAGGGTGACGGCCTTGTCCGCGCCGGTCATCAAGCCGGTCATGCTCGCCGGCCTGACCCAGGCGACCTTCAGGGTCGCGCAGATCGCCTCGATCTGCGCCGCGACCGGCCAGCCCAGTTCGTGCAGCTGGGGACCCAGGCGCTCCATCAGCACCGCGCGGCGCGCGATATCGTGGCGATAGACCTCGGCGTAGCCGCGCCCGGCGGCGAGCCGCAGGGTGGCCAGTTCCCCGCCGTGCCGGTCGATCCCAGGCAGCATGAGCTTGAGGATCGCCGGGCGGCCGTCGGCCAGGGTCGCCTCCAGCACCAGCGCCTCGGTGCCGCCCTGCAGCGAGGCGCCCAGGGAAAGACCCCATTCGCGAGCGAGATCGTCGGCCAGATCATCGACCCCGATCAGCCAAGACGCGCCGGCCTCGCCGAGCAGGCCGGCCCGGCGGCGGACGTTCTCACTGACCGCATGGCGCTCCATCAGCCGAGCAACTCCAGGGTCAGGCGGTCGAGCAGGCGGCGGCCGTGCGGCGTGGCGCGCAGGCGAAGGGGGTCGGCGGCCAGGAGGCCCGCCTCCACGAGGCCGGCGATGCGCTCGGGCGACGGCGACAGGTCGCCGAGTTCGGGCAGGGCGACCCCCTCGGGGATGCGCAGGCCCATCAGCAGCCGTTCGGTGGCGGCGTCCGCGGCGGTGAGCGGATCGTCCTCGATGAGTCCGGTCCCCGTCTCGCCCACGCGCGTCAGGTAGTCAGCGACCTTCGGGGCGGTGAAGCGGGCGTGGCGCGCGCCGCCGAGGGTCACGCGCCCATGCGCGCCGGGGCCGGCGCCGAGGTAGTCTTCGCCGCGCCAGTAGGCGAGGTTGTGGCGTGAGCGAGCCGCCTCGCCGCGGGCGTGGTTGGAGACCTCGTAGGCCTCGAATCCGGCGGCCTCCAGCCGGTCTTGCGTGGTTTCGTAGAGGTCGGCGGCGAGGTCGTCGTCCGGCGGGGCGAAGGCGCCGCGGCGCACCTGGCGGTCGAAAGCGGTGCCCGCCTCGATAGTCAGCTGGTAGGGCGAGACGTGGTCGGGCGCGAGCGCCAGGGCGGCCTCGATCTCGGCGGTCCAGGCGGCGACGTCCTGGCCGGGGCGGGCGTAGATCAGGTCGAGGGAGAGCTGCGGGAAGGCGGCGCGGGCGGCGCGGGCGGCGCGCCTCGCGGTGGCTGCGTCATGGTTGCGGCCGAGGAAGGTCAGCGCCGCGTCGTCCAGCGACTGCAGGCCGAGCGAGAGGCGCGTCACGCCGGCGGCGGTGAAGGCGGCGAAGCGGTCCGCCTCCGCGTCGGTGGGATTGGCTTCGAGGGTGACCTCCAGCGCCGGATCGGCGGGCCAGAGGGCGCGGGCGGCCTCGACCACGGCGGCGAGCCAGGCCGGGTCCATCAGCGAGGGGGTGCCGCCGCCGAAGAAGATCGAGACCAGGCGGCGCGGGCCGATCCCGGCGGCCTGGGCCTTCAGGTCGGCGACGATGGCGGCGGCTAGCGCCGCCTGCTCGGCCTGGCCGCGGTCGCGCACGACGTTGAAGTCGCAGTAGGGGCAGATCCGCGCGCAGTAGGGCCAGTGGACGTAGACCGCCAACGGAGGGACCGCGATGGGCGGCGCCTCGCTCACCAGAGCGCGGCCTTCAGCTTCCGGAAGGCGTCGGCGCGGTGGCTGATGGCGTCCTTGGCGGCCGGCTCCATCTCGCCGAAGGTCTGGGTCCCGCCCGTGGGCGTGAAGATCGGGTCGTAGCCGAACCCGCGCGTCCCGCGCGCCGGGAAGCCGATCTCGCCGTCGACGCGGCCCTCGACCACCACCGCCGGGCCGTGCGGCCAGGCGACGGCGAGGGCGCAGGCGAACCAGGCGGCGCGGTCGTCGGCGCCGATCTCCTCCAGCCGTTGCTCGACCTTGGCCATCGCGACGGCGAAGTCCTTTCCCGGCCCGGCCCAGCGGGCGGAGAAGATGCCGGGCGCGCCGTCGAGCGCGGCGACGCAGAGACCGGAGTCGTCGGCCAGCGCAATCAGGCCGGAGGCGTCGGCCGCGGCGCGGGCCTTCAGGAGGGCGTTGCCGACGAAGGTGGTCTCGGTCTCGGCCGGCTCGGGCAGGCCGAGTTCGCCGGCGCTGGTCAGGTCGAAGCGGTGGTCGAGCAGGGCGGCGAGTTCGGGGACCTTCCCCGGATTGTGGGTGGCGAGCACCAGTTTCGCGCCGGGTTCGAGCATCAAGGCCATGCCGCGCCTTCTATCGCCGGAGCCCACGCAAGACCATTACAGCAATTTCACATCGATAAACGATATGTAATTTGATCGAAAAGCGATGCGTCCGTATTGATTATCGACATGGACGGCGATGTCGCCGCCAACTGAACCAAGGACGGGACCAATGACCACCTCGACCAAGACCTTCGACCGCCTGCTGCTCATGGCGACCTTCATCATGGCTCTGGCCCCGCTTTCGGCGGTGCTGTTCCAGGCGGCGGTGATCTAAGCTGCCGCCGCCGCGGCCCACTTTCGGGGCCGCGGCGAGACGAAGGAGGGGTGATGCGCGCGCTCGGACCGGGTTCGGTATCCAGTTTTCTGAAGGTGATCCTCGATGTCGCCTTCTTCGCGCTCTGGGTGGGCGTGGGGGCCCTGGGGTTGATCGCGCTCTTGGCGATCCTCCTGAGCTTCAATCCCGACCTGATGGGCAACATCACCATCACCTCCGACGAGGACCTGATGCAGCGCGGCCCCTATCTGGCCGCGGGCCTGATGGCCGCCGCGCTCTACGCCGGCGGCGTGCTGGTGATCGTCGGCGAGCTGCGCCGCATCTTCTCCACCCTGACGGCGGGCGATCCCTTCCATCCGGACAACGTCACGCGCCTGCGCATCATCGGCGGCATGCTGGCCGCCCTGGAGATCGGTCGGCACGTGGTGGCCGAGCTTTCGCGCATGCTGATCGACGCCGAGATCCGCTCGGTGGATAGCGGCCTCAACCTCACCGCCTGGTTCGCCGTGCTGGTGGTCTTCGTACTGGCCGAAGTGTTCCGCGAGGGCGCGCGGCTGCGCACCGAGGCGGAGCTGACCATCTAGATGCCGATCCGCCTCTCCCTCGACCGCGTGCTGCTGGAACGGCGCATGTCGCTGACCGAGCTTTCCGACCGCGTCGGCGTCACCATCGCCAACCTCTCGATCCTGAAAACCGGCAAGGCGCGCGCGGTGCGCTTCTCCACCCTCGCCGCCCTCTGCCGCGAGCTCGACTGCCAGCCCGGCGATCTGATGGCCTACGAGCCCGGCCCCGAGATCGCCGAGGAACCCGACGCCGAAGAGTGATCGGCGATCATATTGCACCTGCGTAAGAACGATCCTTGAATTCCGAGCGCCACCCTCTTATATGCGCCGCAATAAAGTTTGTTGCGTCGCACAATAGGAGAAGCCAGATGATCAAAGCGATCTTCGCCGCCATCCAGCGTTGGTTCGAGCCGATGGCCGACCTCTACGGCAGCCTGCCGCCGGCCGCCCAACGCCGTCTGCTCGGCCAGTACCTGTAAGAGTTCCTAGGGCGGCAGCGGCTCAGGCCGTCGCCGCCCGCTGGATCGCCATCAGTTCGGCGATCCCCTTGCGAGCATGGGCGAACAGCGCCTCGAACTCGCCCTGGGTGAAGCCGCGCTTCTCCCCCGTCGCCTGAATCTCCACGATGTCGCCCGCGCCCGTCAGCACGAAGTTGGCGTCGGCCTCGGCGCTGGAATCCTCCTCGTAGTCGAGGTCCAGCACCGGCACGTCGTTGAACACCCCGCAGGACACCGCCGCCACCTGGTCGAGGATCGGGCTGGCCGCGATCACGCCTTCCGCCTCCAGGTAGTCGGTCGCCAGTTTCAGCGCGACCCAGGCGCCGGTGATCGCCGCCGTGCGCGTGCCGCCGTCGGCCTGCACCACATCGCAGTCGAGGGTGATCTGCCGCTCGCCCAGGGCCTTCATGTCCACCACCGCGCGCATCGAACGGCCGATCAGCCTCTGGATCTCCTGCGTGCGGCCCGACTGCTTGCCCTGCGCGGCCTCGCGCCGGCCCCGCGTGTGGGTCGCCCGCGGCAGCATGCCGTACTCCGCCGTCACCCAGCCCTGGCCGCGCCCGCGCAGGAACGGCGGCACGCCTTCCTCCACCGAGGCGGTGACCAGCACCCGCGTATGGCCGAAGCTCGCCAGGCACGAGCCCTCGGCGTAGCGGTTGACCCGGGTCTCCAGGGTGATCGGGCGCAGCATGTCGGGGGCGCGTTCGGAGGGTCGCATCGGGCGTCTCGCTTGAAGATGAGGGGTGGCGGCTTATCCTAGATCACATCCCGCCGGTCCACCCGGCGATGCGGACGACGCATGACCAACCTGCTGATCGGCGCCGGGCCCCGTGCGCCGAGCCTGACCGAACTGGACGAGCGCGCGCGCGACATCTTCCGCCGCATCGTCGAAGGCTATCTGGAGACCGGCGAGCCGGTGGGCTCGCGCACCCTTTCGCGCGGCGGCGTGCACCTCTCCCCCGCCTCGATCCGCAACACCATGCAGGACCTGATGCACCTTGGCCTGCTCGCCTCGCCGCACACCAGCGCCGGGCGCGCGCCGACCCATGCGGGCCTCAGGCTCTTCGTCGACGGCTTGCTGGAGGTCGGCGACGTCGGCGTCGACGAAAAGCGGGAGATCGAAGCGCGGCTGATGGGCCGGCGCTCCTTCGACGAGGCGCTGGAGGAGGCGAGCGCCATCCTCTCCGGGCTGGCGGGCGGGGCGGGCGTGGTGGTCAGCCCCTCGCGCGACGCCGGGGTCAAGCACGTGGAGTTCGTCAAGCTGGGCGCCGACCAGGCGCTGGCGATCATGGTCTTCGAGGACGGCCAGGTGGAGAACCGGCTGATGCCGCTGCCGGCGGGGTTCACGCCCTCGGCGCTGCAGGAGGCTTCCAACTTCCTCGGCGCGCGGCTGGCTGGCCGCACCCTCGGCGAGGTCAAGGCGGAGATGCGCGGCGAGTTGGAACGGGCGCGCCGCGAACTCGACGAGACCGCCGCCCGGCTGGTGGAAGACGGCCTGGCCGCCTGGGGCGGCGGTGAAAGCGGCGAGCGGGCGCTGATCGTGCGCGGCCGCGGCAACCTGCTGGCCGATCCGCAGGCCCGCGAAGATCTGGAGCGGGTGCGCCAGTTGTTCGACGACCTGGAGCAGAAGGAGCAGCTGATCGGCCTGATGGACGGCGTCCGCGAGGGCCAGGGCGTGCGCATCTTCATCGGCGCGGAAACGCGGCTCTTCTCGCTTTCGGGTTCCGCCGTGATCGCCGCGCCCTATATGTCGGGCCGACAGCGCGTGCTGGGCTCGATCGGCGTGATCGGGCCGGCGCGTTTGAACTATGCCCGGGTCATTCCGTTGGTGGACTACACCGCGCGCGTGCTCGGGCAGATGGCGAATTGAAGTGAGACGAACGACGACATGACCGACGAGCAAACGCCGGCCGAAGACATCGACCCCATCCTGGCCGATGCGGCCGCCGACGAGATCGTGGCCCTGAAGAGCGAAGTGGCGGCCCTGAAGGACCAGGCCCTGCGCTACGCCGCCGAGGCCGAGAACACCAGGCGCCGGGCCGAGCGCGAGTCCAACGACGCGCGCGCCTATGCGATCCAGAAGTTCGGCCGCGACCTGCTGGGCGTCGCCGACAATCTGGCCCGCGCCATGGCCGCGGCGCCGCGCGATCACGCCGACAGCAATGTCGCCAACTTCGTGACCGGCGTGGAGATGACCGAGAAGGCGCTGCAGGACGCCTTCGCGAACAATGGCCTCAAGCGCGTCGATCCCGCCAAGGGCGACCGGTTCGACCCGCACCAGCACCAGGCGATGATGGAGCAGCCTTCCGAGGAGGTGGCCGCCGGCGGGGTGATCCAGACCCTGCAGACCGGCTACGAGCTCTACGGCCGCATCGTGCGCCCGGCGATGGTGGTGGTGGCGGCCAAGGGCTCCACCGGTCCCGCCGCGCCCGAGGCCCCGGTCAACCCCTACGCGGCCAACGAGGACGGCGGCGAGGGCGGCTCGGTCGACACCCGTGCATAGGCCGGCGCGCGGCGGCGATCCGCCCGCGCCCAGGCCCGTTCGTGCAGGTTGAAGAACACCGTCTGCACCAGCGGCTCGATGATGCCGATGGCCAGCGCCGCATGCCACGAACGTGTCAGCGCGAAGGTCACCGTCACCGCGACGGCGAAGTGCATGGCGCAGTAGGTGACGGTCTTCAGGTATAGCTTCATTGTGATACGATAATAAGAATTACTCGCAATTAGATAATCCGACCGGGCCGCGGATCAACCCCTTTCCGCTCATCCCTGCGAAAGCGGGGACCCAGGCTTTTTGGGTTCAACCCGGAAACGCCCGCGCTCTTCGATAAAACACCTGGGTCCCCGCTTTCGCGGGGATGAGCGGATATGGGGAGCAGGACGCACGCCCCCTCTTTCACGGCGCCGGGATTCGGTTAATCTCGGCAGTCCTCTCCAGTCGGGTCGGGACGAATGAAGCTGACGATCGAGCGCGCCGCGTTGATGAAGGCGCTGGGCCATGTGCAGAGCGCCGTGGAGCGCCGCAACACCATCCCGATCCTCTCCAACGTGCTGATCTCGGCCGACCGTGACAGCGTCACCTTCTCGGCCACCGACCTCGACCTGGAGATCATCGACACCGCCCCCGCGCAGGTTGATGCGCCCGGCCAGATCACCGCCCCGGCCCACACCCTCTACGAGATCGTCCGCAAGCTTCCCGAGGGCGCCGACGTCTCGCTCTCCTTCGCCGGCGACGACCCGCGCCTGTCGATCCAGGCCGGCCGCTCGCGCTTCAACCTGCCGGTGCTGCCGGCGGGCGATTTCCCGCAGCTCTCGTCGGACGGCCTCTCCGGCCAGATCGGCCTCGACACCGACGCCCTGATCCGGCTGATCGACAAGACCCGCTTCGCCATCTCCACCGAGGAGACGCGCTACTATCTGAACGGTCTCTACCTCCACACCATCGTCGTCGACGGAACGCCCAAGCTGCGCGCCGTGGCCACCGACGGCCACCGCCTGGCGCTGGCCGAGATGGCCGCGCCGGAGGGCTCGGCCGGGGCGCCGGGGGTGATCATCCCGAGAAAGACCATCGGCGAGGCCCGCCGCCTGCTGGATGACGCCGGCGAGGGCATCGACCTTTCCGTCAGCGCCCAGAAGCTGCGCCTGGAGTTCGGCCGCGCGGCCCTGACCTCCAAGGTGATCGACGGCTCCTTTCCCGACTACATCCGGGTGATTCCGCGCGGCAACGACCGCATCATGCGGGTCGACAACGCCCTCTTCGCCAAGGCGGTGGACCGGGTGGCGACCATCTCGGCCGAGAAGAGCCGCTCGGTGAAGCTGGCCATCGAGACCGGCCGCATGACGCTGACCGTGCGCAACATGGAGGCCGGCCAGGGCGTCGAGGAGCTGGAGGTGGACTATGACGGCGAAGCCTTCGAGATCGGCTTCAACGCCCGCTATCTGCTGGATGTGACCGACCAGATCGCCGGCGAGATCGTCGAGTTCCGCTTCGCCGACCCGTCGTCCTCGACCCTGGTGGTCGATCCGACCGACGCGGACGTGCAGTATGTGCTGATGCCGCTGCGGGTGTAGCGGCGCGCCGATCCATCCTCCCCAGGCATGGGCGGAGGGCTATAAGCTTCGCGTGACCCGCGCCGTCCTCCGCCAGCTCGCGCTGACCGATTTCCGCTCCTACGAGGGCGCCAGCCTGCCGCTCGACGGCCGGCCAGTGTTCCTGGTCGGGCCGAACGGGGCGGGCAAGACCAACCTCCTGGAAGCCGTCAGCCTGCTGAGCCAGGGCCGTGGCCTGCGCTACGCCGCCCTCGCCGAGGTCGGCCGTCGCCTGCCGGGCGAGACGCAGGGCCGCGCCTGGGCGATCTCCGCCCTGGTCGAGAGCGCCGAGGGCGAGGCCCGGCTGGGCACCGGGATCGAGACGCCCGGCGCGGCGCGGCGGGTCGTGCGGATCGAGGGCGCGCCGACGCCGCCTGGCCGCCTGGCCGAGCACCTGCGCCAGGTCTGGCTGACGCCCGCGCAGGACAGGCTTTTCCTCGAAGGCGCCGGCGACCGGCGGCGCTTTCTCGACCGTCTCGTGTTCGCCGCCGAGCCGCGCCACGCCAATCACGTCTCGGCCTATGAGAAGGCGATGCGCGAGCGAATGCGGCTGCTGACCGCCGAGGAGCCCGCCGACCCCGCCTGGCTGGGCGCGCTGGAGGCGCGTCTCGCCGAGGCCGGAACCCTGATGGCCGATGCCCGCGCCCGCACCCTGGCCGCCCTACAGGCGGAGATCGACGGGCGCGGCGAGCGGCCGTTCCCACAGGCGCGGCTCACGCTGACCGGCGAGTGGGAGCAGATGGCCGACGCCGGCGCGGCCTTCGACGAGATCGAGGCGAAGCTGGCCTCGGCCCTCGCCGCCGCCCGCCCGCGCGACGCCGCCGCCGGCCGCGCGCTGACCGGCCCGCACCGGGGCGACCTGGCCGTCGTCCACGTGGAAAAGGACCGCCCCGCCGCCGAATGCTCGACTGGTGAGCAGAAGGCGCTGATCCTCAACCTCGTTCTGGCCCAGGCGGCGCGGCTTTCACGTGCAGAATCAGCACCAAACCCTATATTGTTGCTGGATGAAGTCGCAGCGCATCTGGACCGCCGCCGGCGGGCCGCGCTGTTCGACGAAATCACGGCGCTCGGCCTGCAGGCGTTTCTGACGGGGACCGACGAGCAGCTGTTTGAAGACTTGGCCGGGAGAGCTCAAGGCGTGCGTGTGGACGCCTCGGGCCTTACCGCATTGGACGACTGAATGACCGACGACACCGCTGGCGGCCCCGAAGAATACGGCGCCGAATCCATCAAGGTCCTCAAGGGCCTGGACGCCGTGCGCAAGCGCCCCGGCATGTACAGCGGCGACACCGACGACGGCTCGGGCCTGCACCACATGGTCTATGAGGTGGTCGACAACGCCATCGACGAGGCGCTCGCCGGCCACGCCACCCGCGTGGAGGTGATCCTCAACGCCGACGGTTCCTGCACCGTCACCGACGACGGGCGCGGCATCCCCACCGACATCCACGAGGGCGAGGGCGTCTCGGCGGCCGAGGTCATCATGACCCAGCTGCACGCCGGCGGGAAATTCGACCAGAACTCCTACAAGGTCTCCGGCGGCCTGCACGGCGTCGGCGTCTCGGTGGTGAACGCGCTCTCCGACTGGCTGAAGCTGCGCATCTACCGGGGCGGCAAGGCCCACGAGATGATGTTCCAGCGGGGCGATGCGGTCTCCTCGCTGAGCGTCGTTGGCGAGGCGCCGCCGCGCGAGAGCGGCGAGCCGCTGACCGGCACCGAGGTTACGTTCCTGCCCTCGACCGAGACCTTCGCCTTCATCGAGTTCGACCGGAAGACCCTGGAGCACCGCCTGCGCGAGCTCGCCTTCCTGAACTCAGGGGTCAGCATCTGGCTGAAGGATCACCGCGACGCCGAACCCTTCGAGGAGCTGATGCACTACGAGGGCGGCGTGGAGGCGTTCGTGCGCCACCTCGACAAGGCCAAGAGCCCGCTGATCAAGGACCCGATCGTCATCCGCGGCGAGCGCGACAAGGTGCAGATCGACCTCTCGCTGTGGTGGAACGACGGCTACCACGAGAACGTCCTGTG
>JADZBR010000235.1 GCA_020852035.1 Caulobacteraceae bacterium | reverse complement strand
TGTCACGGGCCGACGCCGACCCGGACGCCCTGGTGTTCACCGGCTCGGCCTTCGTGCTGGCCCCGGTCGCCGAGCGGTTCACGCTCTACGGCCGCGTGGAGGCGCAGTATTCCGGCGACGCCCTTCTGGCCTACGAGGAACTGCCGGTGGGCAACCTGACCATCGGCCGCGGCTACGATCCGGCGGCGCTCAGCGGCGATTCCGGCGTCGCGGCTACCCTTGAGGCGCGCGTCGGCCCCTTCCCGATCGGGCCGCGGGTCGCCGCCACGCCCTACGTCTTCTACGACATCGCCCATGTCGACAATAACGACGCCTTCGGGCTGGAGCGCACGGTGGACTCCGCCGGTGTCGGGGTTCAGTTTCGGCTGACGCAACGGGCCACGCTCGACGTGGTCTACGCCAAGGCCTTCGACGCGCCGCTGCCTGGCGGCGACAAGCCCGAGGGGCGGCTGATGGTCAATCTGACGGCGAGCCTGTTCTGATGGCGCAAGCCCGTCCCAATGCTCGCCTCATCGCCGGCCGCAAGCGCCGCTGGCTGGCCGGCAGCGCGCTCGGCGGCGTGCTCGGCCTGACCCTCGGCCTCGCCGGGGCCGCGGCCTATCCCAGCAACACCACGCCAACGGTGCAGGTCGGCGCCGGAGGCTCGCCGCCCAGCATTCCGGCGGTGGCCCCAGCCGCCGGGACCGGCGAGCTCGACATCGTCCTGGGCGGCGCGCGCACCATCCTGACCTGGCAGGATTTCAACCTCGCCGCCGGCGAGACCGTCAATTTCCACTTCGACCAGAACAGTTGGATCGTGCTCAACCGGGTGACCGGCGGGCAGATGACGCTCAACGGCGAGATCAACGGCCTGGTCGGCGGCGCGGCGGGCGGCAACGTCTGGTTCTCGGCGCCCAGCGGGGTGGTGTTCGGCCCCAACGCGCGGGTCAATGTGGGCGGCCTGCTGGCGACCACCAGCGGGCTGGTGGAGGACGAGGCGTTCCTCGATTCCTCGCAGACCACCATCGGGTTCGAAGCGCCCAGCGGGGCGCTCGCCGGCGTCACCGTGCAGGCCGGAGCGCGGCTGAACGGCGCCGGGGGCACCCTGGCTCTGGTGGCCCCGCAGGTGACCACCTTCGCCGGCAGCCAGATCGGCGGCGACGCCGACGTCTTCTACGGCGCGGCGACCAGCTTCGACGTCGGCTTCCTGCCGACCGCCGACAACGACCTGTCGCTGATCAACTTCGTCGTCCCCACCGGCGGCGGCTCGGCTTCGGCCACGCCGCTCACGCTCGCCGGCGCGACCCAGGCCAACAATGTGGTGATCGCCCACGTCAGCCGGGCCGACGTGCTGAACGCGGTGATCGCCGCCCCGGGCCTGATCGTGGCCCAGACGGCCACGAGCTCGGGCGGCGATGTGATCCTCTCCTCCGGCATCGACATCGGCGGCGGGGTTGTGGCCAGCCCCTCGGACGGCGGGCGTCCCGCCGTCAGCGCCGACTTCGGCCAGGTGGTCGCCGAGGGCGGCATCCGCATCGAGATGCGCGGGCCGGCCGCCCAGACCTCGTTCTCGGCCGACAGCCTGCAGGCCGGCGCCAGCGTGGAATCGCGCACCGGCCGCTTCGCCGTCACCAACGCCGGGCAGAGCCTGTCGGCAGGGACCTATGTCTATGTCGACGCGCCGCAGGGCATCGACGCCGAGGGGATCGGCGCGGGCGGCATGGTTTCGCTCTACGCCACCGCCGACGGGACGTCGGACGGCGCGGGGTCGGGCGTGATCGACGTCGGCGAGGTGACCGCCGGGGGCGACATCTTCGCCGCCGGCCAGCGGGTGCTGTCGCCGCAACTGGCCTCGGGCGGCGCGGTGGGCGTGCTGACCTCCGGGGCCACCGGGGCGACGCCCATCCTGCTGGGCCATGTGCTCGGGCGGACCGGCGTCGACCTGGCGGCGCAGAACGGTTCGATCTTCGTGGACCGCGTCACCCTCACCGGCGTCGGCGTCACCGGCTCGGGCGAGCCGCACTTCACGGCCAGCGCCCAGCCCGCTAACGCCGACGTGGTGTTCGGCGTCTCCGTCCCGGGCGCGCTCAACGGCCCGGCGGGCGGCTACACCGCCGCGATCGCCGCCGGCCGGGACATCCTGGTCAACCTGGACAGCGGCGCGGACTTCCAGTCGCTCGAGGCCGGTCGCGATGTGGTGGTGACGACCACCGGCCCGCTCTCGGTCGGGTTCGCCGACGCGTCCCGCGACCTGCGGCTGAGCGGCACGACGGTCAGCCTCGACGAACTGGCCGGGCCGCTGTCGCGCGACATCGCCATCAACGCCACCGCCGGCGGGTTCGTCGCCCCTGGAGATCTCGCGGCCGGGCGGGACCTCAGCATCACCGCCACGGGCGACGTTTCGGCGAGCGCGTTGGACGGGGCCACGGTCACGGTGCGCGGCGCGAACGTGACAACCGGACAGATCGCCGGCCAGACCAGCGTCGACGCCGCGGCGACCGGGGCTCTCACCACCGGCAGCGTCAGCGCCGACGGCGGCTCGGTCCGCCTGGCCGGAGCGGGTGGCGTCACCAGCGGCTTGGTGTCCAGCCAGACCACCACCGACATCGCCGGCGGCGACGTCGACGTCGTCGATATCGGCGCCGGCGGCGCGGTGCACGTCTCCGGCGGCGCGATCCAGGCTGGGACAGTCACCGGCGGATCGACCGTGGATGTGGTCGGCTCCGGGCCTGTCAGCTTCGACACCCTCACGGCGGCGGGCGCCGCCCGCGTGGCGGGAAGCGACCTGGACATCGGCGAAAGCCTGACCGCCTCCTCGCTGCAGGTCGAAGCCTCAGCCGGAAACCTGCGGCTGGGCGGCCCGGCCGGGCCCTCGCCGGCCGGCACGCTGGTGATCGACAACGCCGAGTTCCAGCGCATCCACGTCACCGACCAGGCCAGCTTCTACGCCGGGCCGACCACGGCGGCGAGCCCGCGCGGCGACATCACCGTACTGGACCTGTCGGTCGATCTCAGCCGCGTGCCCCGGCTCAACCTCTACGCCGGGACCGGCAACGACGTGCGCGTGACCGGGGTCCTGGCCCCCACCGCCTCGGGCGGCGTGCTGAACATCGGCTCCAGCGACGCCGCCTGGCGCCCGCGGCGCATCCTGGTCAGCGGGTCGATCGGCGCGGCCAGCGGCTCGCCACAGGCCGGCTTCACCGGCGTGCGCGCCTTCGGCCAGGTCAACCTTGCGGCCACCGACGACATCATCATCGGCTCACAGCGGTTCATCGACCTGATCATCCCCACGCCGGCCAGCGAGATCGACATCGCCCGCGGCCTGCCCAGCGGCGCGGCCCCGACGGCCGATGAGGCCGGCCGGGTGTTCCTGGCGGCGGGGACCCTGTCGCTGGCGGCAAACGATCGCATCGTGCAGCAGAACACCGGCACGGCGGCCGACCAGAACGGCCTCTATCTGGCCAACGCCCTGACCGGATCGCGCGGCGACACGGTGCTGACCCTCGGCTCCACGCCGCTGGTCGACCTGTTCGGCGGCTTCATCGACCAGGCCGGCGTGCTGCAGACGGGCCTGCAGGCGGCGCTCGCGCCGGAACTGCGCCGGCCGGCCGACGCGCCGTTCCTGCGCACCGTGCGGTTCAACGGCTGCAGCATCGGCAGCGCGTCAGGCTGCGTGGTCTCGGGCGGGCCGGAGACCGGCTTCCGCATCGAGGAGTTCCTGCTCGCCCGGCCCGACCAGATCACCGACCAGCCGCTGCTCTCCACCGCGCCCGAGGCCGAGGACGAGGACGAGACCGATCCCGTGGTCACCGGCGCGGGCAACGAGGAAATCTGGCGGAGCCGCAAATGAGCCCCCTGAAGACCACCCTGCTGCTGGCCGCTCTCCTGAGCGGAGCGGCGACCACGGCCGCGGCGCAGACCCTGCCGGAAGTGTTCCCGCTGGGCCGCAGCAAGGCCAGCGGCGCGGTCTGCCAGGCGGTGCGCGACTACGACGATCCGGCGGCCCAGGCCCGCGGGGCGCGCGCCTGGCGCGTCGAATGCCGCGGCTACAGCGCCGCCCTCGGCCGGCTCTACACCCTGCCCCAGCCACAGGCGGCCGCATGGCGCCAGGCGCTCCCCGCGCGGGCGGCCTGCGAGGCGCCCGCCGCCGCGACCCTCGCCGGGGTGAAGGGCGCCGAGCGCGCGACCTGCCGCACCGCCGAGCGGCAGGCGGCCTATGTCGCCTACAGCGCCCAGCACGGACGCAACCTCGTCGCCGCCGAGGGCTACGCGCCGCTCTCCGACGTGCTGGAGACCGGCCTGCGTGTGGTCGCCGGCGCGGCCAAGCCGCCGCAGGCGACCGAGATCCAGGTCTCCGCCGCCCAGGCCGAGGTCGGCGGCGGCTTCGCCGGTGGCGGGCTGGCGGCGGCCGAGGAAGCAGCGGCCAACGACCCGTTGCGCCTGCGCGCGCGCGGCTATGTGCAGAACAACGAGTGGCGCTTCGACGACGCCGAGGCGGCCTTCCGCGCCCTGGTCGACGCCGGCGAAGCCGGTAACGCCCCCCCGGGCGAGCGGGCCGACGCCATGTACAACCTGGCGCTCAACGTCTCCAACCGGGGCCGCTTCGACGAGGCCGACGCCCTGTTCGGCGAGGCCGACGCCCTGGCGGCGCAGACCAACGACCCGCTGATCCGCGCCCGCGGGCTGAACTACCGCGCGCTGCACGCGCGCAACCAGCGCGAATTCACCGCCGCCATCGGCCTGGCCGAACAGGCGCTGCAGGCCCGCCAGGCGGCCCGCGCGGCCGGCCTGGTCGGCGACGACGCGCCGGCGGTCGAGGCCGACGGCGGGGTGATCCGCATCAGCGGCACGGCGGCCAACGCCCTGAACACCCGGCCGGGCGCGCGCAGCCTGCTCGACCCCACCCGCGTGACCCTGGCCGACCAGTTGGCGGTGCAGGACGCCCAGGCCTACCAGATCATCGGCTCATCACGCGCCGCCGGCGGCGACGCGGCCGGCGCGCGCCAGGCCCTGACCAGCGCGCGCGGCATCCTGACCGCGCGCGAGACCGCCGGCCTGATCTCCACGCGGCTGCGCGCCCGGGTCGAGGCCGACATCGCCGATCTCGACCTCGCCGCCGGCCAGCCGGCCCAGGCCGCCGGCGGCTACAACCGCGCGGTCGACATCCTGCGGACCCGCCACGCCGGAAGCGCGACGGAAGGCGCCCTGCTGCTGGACCTCGGCGCGGCCCAGGCCGCCGCCGGTCGCCAGGACGAGGCCCTGGCGACCTTCGAGCAGGCGATGGCGATCTTCGAGCAGCAGCGCGGCGGGCTGGGCTCGTCGGCCGACGCGGCCCAACCCTATTTCGACCTGCTCCTGGCGCTCTCCGCCAGCCGCCCGAACCAGGCCCAGGCCTATGCCGGCCGCTTCTTCGAAGCCAGCCAGGCGGCGGTGAGCAACGCCACGGCCCGCACGATCAGCCGGCTGGCCGCCCAGGTCGCCTCCGGGGACAACGAAACCGCGGGCCTGGCCCGCGCCCTGCAGGACGCCCAGCGGGACGTGCAGATCGCCGAGAGCCGCATCGCCATGGCCCGCGCCCAGGGCGTCGACGAGGCCGCCCAGGTGCGCGCCGAGGCCGACCTCAAGACCCTGCAGGCCCAGGCCGACGCCCTGGAGGGCGAACTGCTGGCGGTGAACCCGCGCTACAACCAGTTGGTCGCCGCCAGCGCGCCGGTGGACGCGGTGCAGAAGGCCCTGCGCCCCGACGAGGCCTACGCCAAGATCCTGGTGCTGGAGGGCCGCAGCTACGGCGTGCTGGTCACGCCGCAGACGGTGAAGGCCTACGCCATCGACCTGCCCCGCGCGGACGTCGAGGCGGCGGTGAGCGCCCTGCGCGCGCCCTTCGAGGCGCAGAACAGCCTGCCGGCCTTCAACGTGGGCGCCTCGCACATCCTCTTCGAGCTGCTCTTCGGCCCGGTGAAGGGCGACCTGCTGACCGCCCGGCACCTGATCTACGAGCCGGACAGCGCCCTGATCTCGCTGCCGGTCTCCACTTTCGTCACCGACCAGGCCAGCGTCGACCTGATGCAGAGCCGCAAGCGGCCGGGCGCGGCGCCGGACTACCGCGGCGTCGCCTGGCTCGGGACCAAGATGGACTCCTCCCTGGCGGTGTCGGGGGCCAGCTTCCTGCAATCGCGCGCGTTCGCGCCGTCCAAGGCCAGCCGCACCTACCTCGGCTTCGGCGATCCGGAGATGCCGCGGACCGAGGCGCGCGCCTACGCCACCCTCGTATCCACCCTGCCCGGCCGCCGGTCGGCGACCACGGAGGCGGTCTGCGGCCCGACGCGCACGGCGCTCCTCGACATGCCGGCGCTGCCTGAAACCGGCCAGGAAGTGCGCGCGGTGGGCGCCAGCCTCGGCGCGCCGGGCAATGTGGTGCTGGGCGGCGCCTTCAACGACGCGGCGATCAAGAACCGCGACGACCTCGCCGACTTCAAGGTGCTTTACTTCGCCAC
>JADZBR010000234.1 GCA_020852035.1 Caulobacteraceae bacterium | reverse complement strand
TGATGACCGAGTTCGTCGGCCTCTCCTACTTCGCCGAGATTCCGGCGGTGATCTTCTACGTGCAGCGCGGCGGACCCTCCACCGGCATGCCGACCCGCACCCAGCAGGCCGACCTCATCGCCGCCGCCTACGCCTCGCACGGCGACACCAAGCATCCGATGCTGTTCCCCAGCGATCCGGGCGAATGCTTCGAGATGGGCGCGTTGGCCTTCGACCTCTCCGACCGGCTGCAGACCACCATCTTCGTGATGCTCGACCTCGACATCGGCATGAACGAGTGGCTGGTGGCGCCCTTCGCCTGGGACGACGCGCGACGCATGGATCGCGGCAAGGTGATGACCTACGAGGACCTGGAGGCCGGCCGCGACTTCGGCCGCTACCTCGAGGTCGACGGCGACGGCGTCACCTACCGCACCTATCCGGGCACCCACCCGACCAGGGGCGGCTATTTCACCCGCGGCACCTCGCGCAATCCCTACGCCAAGTATTCCGAGGAGGGCTCGGTCTACGTCGGCAACATGGAGCGGCTGCTGCGCAAGTTCGAGACGGCCAAGGCCCTGGTCCCCGCGCCGGTGCGGCGCGACGCGCGGCGCAAGACGCCGTTCGGGGTGCTCTACTTCGGCTCCACCGCTGCTGCGATGGACGAGGCGCTGATGGTGCTGGAGGAAGAAGGCCGCCACTTCGACGCCCTGCGCGTGCGCGGTTTCCCGTTCGCCGATGAGGTGATGGACTTCATCGCCCAGCATGAGCGGGTCTTCGTGGTCGAGCAGAACCGCGACGCGCAGCTGCGCACCCTCATCATCAACGAAGGCGACATCGATCCGGCGCGGCTGGAGCCGGTGCTGCACTACGACGGCACCCCGATCACCGCCCGCTTCATCGCCGCCGAGATCGCCCGGCGATCCTCGCCCGCCCGCGCGCCGATCATCGAGGCCGCCGAATGACCTACCTCGCCAAGCCCCGCCTGCATCACCCGGCGCTGGCGCCCAACAGTCTGGGCTATACCCGCAGAGACTACGAAGGCTCGGTCTCGACGCTCTGCGCCGGCTGCGGCCACGACTCGATATCGGCGGCGATCATCCAGGCCTGCTACGAACTGGAGATCTCGCCGCACCGGGTGGCCAAGCTCTCCGGCATCGGTTGCTCGTCGAAGACGCCGGACTACTTCCTCGGCAATTCTCACGGCTTCAACACCGTCCACGGGCGCATGCCCTCGGTGCTGACCGGCGCGAACCTGGCCAACCGCGACCTGATCTACCTGGGCGTCTCGGGCGACGGCGATAGCGCCTCCATCGGCCTCGGCCAGTTCGCCCACGCCGTGCGGCGCGGGGTGAACATGACCTACATCGTCGAGAACAACGGGGTCTACGGCCTCACCAAGGGCCAGTTCTCCGCCACCTCCGACAAGGGTTCGAAGTCCAAGAAGGGGGTGGTCAACCACGACGCGGCCATCGACCTCGTCGGCATGGCGCTCGGCCTCGGCGCCACCTTCATCGCCCGCTCATTCTCCGGCGACAAGGCTCAGCTGGTGCCGCTCATCAAGGCCGCGCTCAGCCACCGCGGCGCGGCCTTCATCGACTGCATCAGCCCCTGTGTGCAGTTCAACAACCACGTCGGCTCGACCAAGAGCTTCGACTATGTGCGCGAGCACAACGCCGCCCTGAATCGCCTCGACGTGATCTCCGAGCGTGCGCCGATCCACGTCGACTACGCCCCCGGCGAGACCGTCGAGGTCACCCAGCACGACGGCTCGGTGCTCAAGCTGCACAAGCTGGCCGAGGACCACGATCCCACCGACCGCAGCTCGGCGATCTCCTTCCTGCAGGCGCGCCAGGCGGCCGGGCAGGTGGTGACGGGGCTGATCTACATCGACCCGGAGGCCGAGGACCTGCACGAGGGGCTGGAGACGGTGGCCACCCCGCTCAACGCCCTCGGCGACGCCGACCTGGTGCCTGGCGCGGGGCGGCTGGCGGCGATCAACGCCTCGCTTAGATAATCCCTCCCCACAAGGGGGAGGGAGAGTCGCATCGACACGTCATCGGGAAAATTCATTCGGCTCGGGAGGGGTTGGAAGAAATTTCCGGTTAAGCGCCTCTACATTGGCAAACAGTTCCTGTTGTGCTTTCGATAGTCGATCGAATCCTGTGCCCCTTGGGAGGGAGCCTTGGCCCGGTCGAAAGCGGCGGCGTCGCGCAACGATGAACTGCCGATTCTCCAGGAGCTGGACCGTAAGGTGCACTGGCTTTCGGCCTGGACGATCCACAACGCCAACCACCTGCGCGAAAGCCGCGACGGGCTGAAGGTCGGCGGCCACCAGGCCTCGTCGGCCTCGATGGCGACCATGCTCTCGGCGCTCTATTTCGGCGTGCTGACGCCGAAGGACCGGGTGGCGGTCAAGCCGCATGCCAGCCCCGCCTTCCACGCCATCCAGTATCTCTACGGCCGCCAGACGCGCGATCAGCTGGAGCGTTTCCGCGCGCTCGGCGGGGCGCAGTCCTACCCCTCGCGCACCAAGGACCAGGACGGGGTCGACTTCTCCACCGGATCGGTGGGCCTGGGCGTTGCGGTGACGCTGTTCGCCTCGATCCTGCAGGACTACCTGATCGCCCACAGGAAGCTGGACCCGGCTAAGGCCGGCCGGATGATCGCCCTGATGGGCGACGCCGAGCTCGACGAGGGCAACATCTACGAGGCCCTGATCGAGGGCGCCAAGCACGACCTCAGAAACTGCTGGTGGATCGTTGATTACAACCGCCAGAGCCTGGACGCGACCACCTCCGACCGGATGTTCGAGCGGTTCGACGAGATCTTCCAGGCGTGCGGCTGGGACGTGGTGACGCTCAAATACGGGCGGCTGCAGGAGGAGGCGTTCGCCGAGCCGGGCGGGCAGGCGCTGCGCGCATGGATCGATGCGGCGCCCAACGACGTCTACGCCGCCCTGAGCTTCCAGGGCGGCGCGGCCTGGCGCGCACGGCTGACCGGCGACCTCGGCGGAACGCCCGGCGTCGATGCGCTGCTGGCGCGGCGCTCGGACGATGAGCTTGCGGCGCTGATGACCAATCTCGGCGGCCATGACCTCGGCGCCCTGCTCGACCTCTTCCGGTCGGTGCAGGACGAGCGGCCCAAGCTGTTTATCGTCTACACCATCAAGGGTATCGGCCTGCCCTTCCAGGGACACAAGGACAACCACTCGGGCCTGATGACCGAGAGCCAGATGGCCGCCTACCAGGCCGGCATGGGCGTGAAGGCTGGCGAGGAGTGGGCGCCGTTCGGCAGCCTGCCCCGACCTGGCGAGGAGTATCGCGCCTTTCTCGAACGCACGCCCTTCGCCAGGAAGCATCCGCCGACGGCCCCTTCGCCGATCCCCGTGCCGCTGCGCGGGCGTTTTTCCAAGCCGGTCGGCCGGCAGTCGACCCAGGTGGCGTTCGGCAAGATCCTCAACGACCTGGCGCACGAGGGCGGGCCGCTGGCCGACGCCATCCTCACCACCTCGCCGGACGTGACGGTCTCCACCAACCTCGGCGGCTTCGTAAACCAGCGGGGCCTCTTCGCCCGCGACCCCCGCGCCGACGTCTTCCGCGAGGGCCAGATCGCCTCGCCGCAGAAATGGGCCATGCGGCCGGACGGCCAGCACATCGAGCTGGGCATCGCCGAACCTAATCTCTTCCTGATGCTGGCGGCGGCGGGGCTGGCCGGGCCGCTGTTCGGCCAAAGGGTGATGCCGGTGGGCACACTCTACGACCCCTTCATCAACCGCGGCCTCGATGCGCTGAACTACGCCTGTTACCAGGACGCCCGCTTCATGCTGGTGGCCACCCCCTCCGGCGTGACGCTGGCGCCCGAGGGCGGGGCGCACCAGTCGATCCACACCCCGCTGATCGGCATGGCCCAGCCGGGCCTCACCTATTTCGAACCGGCCTTCGTCGACGAGCTCTCCGAGATCATGCGCTGGGCGTTCGAGCACATGCAGGCGGACGACGGCGGCTCGGTTTATCTGCGGCTGTCCACCCGCCCGCTCGACCAGCCGGACCGGACGCTCAGCGAGGCGCAACTGGCGGACCTGATGCGCGGCGCCTACTGGCAGGTCCCGCCCAAGCCCGGCGCCGACCTGGCGGTGGTCTACACCGGCGCGGTGGCCGAGGAGGCGATGGCGGCCTTCGCGGCGATGGCGGACGACGTCCCGGAGGCGGGCCTGCTCGCCGTGCCGGGGCCGGACCTCCTGCAGCGCGAATGGACGCAAGCCCACGCGGCCCGGGCCCGTGGCGAGCGGCGGATCAGCCACATCGAGCGGTTGCTGGCCGACCTCGCGCCGCTGGCCGGCCTGGCCACGGTGATCGACGGGCCGCCGATGACGCTGTCGTGGCTCGGCGGCGTGCACGGCCACCGGGTCGCCCCGCTCGGCATGCAGCGGTTCGGCCAGTCGGGCGACATTCCCGACCTCTACCGGACCTACCGCCTGGACTCGGACTCCATACTGGACGCCGCCGCCACGGTGCTGGCGGGCGCCTCGGCGTAGAGCTGCACGACGGGCATATCGACGGCCCGCAGGCGCGCGGCGAAGGCTTTGGCCTCGTCCGCGCCGGCGACCCGCTCCAGTTCGGCCAGCAACTGGCTGGTGTGGCGAGGCGGGTCCTTGGCGAGGGCGCGCAGCATGTCGTCCATCTTGGCCCGGCCGATGCGGTGCTCCAGGTCGATCAGCAGCAGCGGGCCGCGCTGGTAGAGCGCTTCACGGGTAGGGCGCTTGCCGGGCATGACAGGCCCCGAGCCCTTGGCGCGCTCGATCTTGGCGTCGATCACCTTCTTGTAGCCCTCCGCCCCGGCGAAGTGCTCGACGTAGCGGCCGGCGCTGTATTCGGCGAGCGACTCGACCAGCCAGTAGTCCTCGGTCTGCGGGCCGGCGACCGACCACCAGGCGTGGGCGAACTCGTGGCCGATGAGGCGGCCGTAGTTGGGATTGCCGGCCTTGTCGGGGTCCTCCGCCGACGGGCGCGAGATCACCGTGTAGTTTCGCCGCGCGTACGACGAGCCGCCCTTGCGGGGCACCACGACGATCCGCACGTCGCCAAAGGGCAGGGGGCCAAGCCAGCCCTGCAGCCAGGCCGCGGCGGCGGTGGCGTGGCCGCGGTAGGTCTCGACCAGGGGATCGTCGTCCGGCCCGGCGAAGACCACGCCCGGCCCCTTGGCGGTGGCGGCGTGGCGCAGGGCGACCATCGGCGTGTCGACATCCGGCAGGGTGCGGTGCAGCCGCACGCGGTCGCCTGATCGGCGGATGTCGCCGGGGAAGACCAGGGTGAAGTCGGCGGGCACGCCCTTCAGGTCGGCGTCGACCGCGTACTGCAGGGAGATGTCGGTACGCACCGGAATCCACATGGTCTCCAGGCGCAGTTCCAAAAGGTCAGGGCCGAGCCAGGGCGTGCCGCTGTTGTCGGTGTCCGGATTGTTGAGCGGGCCGTCGTAGGCGAACTTCAGCTTGATCGGCTTGGTGGGCGCCTTGGCGAACTTGAAGGTGACCTTCCTGAGGCCGCCGATCGGCTTGTCGGTGAGTTCGGTGCTCACCGTCGCGCCGGGCGCGCTCGCCTGGCGCAGGGTGAAGCGTTCGCCGATCAGGAAGGCGGTCTCGGTCCCGACCTCCTCCGGGGGCAGCCGGATCTCCACCTCGGCCTTGAGGGCCGCGTCCTGGCCGAAGCTCGCCTTGATGTCGTAGTGCGCCGGCTCGGCCGCCCGCGCCAGCGAGGCGAACGCCAGGGCCGCCAACAACCATCCGAAGAATACGCGCATCTTTGAAAACCCCCGAGGTCCTGTCGGAGACGAGGACCGAAGGCGGTCGATCCGCCATTCGATAGAGGTGGTGGAAACCGCCCGCCGGTGCATCCTAACCAGATAGGACCGGCTCTGGCCGGCGGAGGGGGAGTCTCGTTGACCAGCCTGAAGTTCACCGCGGCGCTGGCCGCCCTGGCGCTCAGCGCCTGCGCCTCGACCGGCGCCTCGAAGCCGGCAGAATCGTCGTCGGCGCCGTCGCGCGCCCTGCCGGCCGGCCTCGACCCGGCGACCAAGCCCAACCCGGTCCCCAGCACCTACCGGCCGCTGCCCAGCCGCCCGACCGCCATCGTCGGCGCGACGGTGCTGACCGCCACCGGCCAGGAGATCGCGGGCGGCACGGTGGTGATGCGCGACGGCAAGATCGAGGCGGTGGGCGCCGGTCTGGCGGCGCCGGCCGGCTACGACGTGGTCGACGGGCGCGGCAAGTGGGTGACGCCGGGCGTGATCGACGCGCACTCGCACCTGGGGGTCTATCCCTCGCCCTCCGTGCCGTCGCGCCAGGACGGCAACGAGATGACCAACCCCAACACCGCCCAGGTTTGGGTGGAACATTCGCTGTGGCCGCTGGATCCGGGCTTCGACACCGCGCGGGCGGCGGGGGTCACCTCGCTGCAGATCCTGCCGGGCTCCGGCAACCTCTTCGGCGGCCGTTCGGTGACCGTGAAGAACGTGCCGGCCGTCACGGCCCAGGGCATGAAGTTTCCCGGCGCGCCTTACGGCCTGAAGATGGCCTGTGGCGAGAACCCCAAGCGCGAGTACGGCCGCCGCAACCAGACCCCGGCCTCGGCGATGGCCAACGTCTTCGGCTACCGCAAGGCGTGGATCGACGCGGCCGACTACATGAAGAAGTGGGACGACTACCGCGCCAAGAAGGATCGCGGCGAGAAGGCTGATCCGCCCAAGCGCGACCTGCAGCTCGACACCCTGATGGGCGTGCTGAAGGGCGAAATCCTGGTGCAGAACCACTGCTATCGCGGCGACGAGATGGCGCTGATGATCGATGTGTCCAAGGAGTTCGGCTACAAGGTCACCGCCTTCCACCACGCGGTCGAAGCCTACAAGATCGCCGACATCCTGGCCCGCGAGGACATCTGCACCGCGACCTGGGCCGCCTGGACCGGCTTCAAGATGGAGGGGCTGGACGGCATCGAATACAACGCCCCGCTGGTGTGGAACGCCGGCGCCTGTATCGTCATCCACTCCGACGACGGCATCCTGATCCAGCGCCTGAACCAGGAAACCGCCGCGGCGGTCGCGGCCGGCCGCAGGCTGGGCATCGACATCCCCAAGGCCGAGGCCGTGAAGTGGTTCACCGCCAACCCCGCCAAGATGATGGGCGTGCTCGACAAGACCGGCACGCTCGAGCCCGGCAAGATGGCCGATGTCGTGCTGTGGTCGGCCGACCCGTTCAGCGTCTACGCCAAGGCCGACAAGGTCTATATCGACGGCGCGCTCACCTACGACCGGGCCGATCCCCGCTTCCACGCCAAGTCCGACTTCCTGCTCGGCCGCACTCCGGAGTCCCGCTGATGAGCCGCCGTCTCCTGGGCCTCACCACGGCGCTGGCCACGCTGTTCGCCGGCGCGGCCGCCGCCCAGACCATCGCCATCACCAACGCCCGCCTCGTCACCATGAGCCCGGCCGGCGAGATCGCCTCCGGCACGGTGGTGATGCAGAACGGCAAGATCACCGCGGTCGGGGCCGGCGTGCGCCCGCCGGCCGGGGCGCAGGTGATCGACGCGGGCGGCAGGATCGTCACGCCCGGCCTGATGTCGCCAGAGAGCAACCTCGGCCTCGTCGAGGTCGGCCAGGTGCCGGCCAGCGTCGATCGGGCGAACACCAACAGCCGGCTCTCGGCCGGGTTCGACGTGCAGTACGGGCTCAATCCGGCGACGCCGCTGAT
>JADZBR010000233.1 GCA_020852035.1 Caulobacteraceae bacterium | reverse complement strand
TTCAGGCGCTCATCCACAGCGGCGTAGAGGGGATGGCCGGGACCAAAGAGGACGGCATCCAGATGCTGGTCGTCGTCGAGGCGGTCCTTGTGGAAGGTGAGCTTGCGATAGGAGGGCTCCGGCTTGCCCAGGCGGCGGACGGATTCGAGGCGGTCGGAGCGGAGGTCGGCGAGGACGTGTTCGACGCGCCAGAGGCCATCGGCGCGGGGTTCGACCTTCAAGCCGATTTCGGAACACGACTTGACGAACTGCTCCTCGACGTAGCGGGGCATGAGGCGGCGCTCCTCGGCCTCGATGTCGGCGCGCCGGCAGCCCGAGAAGTCCACGTTGGCGCGGGCGAGGGCGATGCCGGTGGCCGTTTCGTATTGGAGCAACAACTGGGGGTCCACGTTCTCGATGCGGTCGAGATATTCCTGCAACCGGCGAGGGTCGTGGGCGGCTTCGCGCAGAATGTCGGGCAGGTTCACGTCGTTCAATGACAGGACTTCGCCGATGACATCGAAGACGCGATCGGCGAGCACGGCGCGCATCTGGTCGAGCTTCTCCAGGAGCCGGGCAAGGATGCGGCCCTCGACGATGTCCTGGCCCTCCTCGGATTGGGAGGCGACGAAATTGAAGGCATGGACATCGCGTTCCTGACCGATGCGGTGGATGCGGCCAAGGCGCTGCTCCAGGCGCGTCGGGTTCCAGGGCAAATCGTAGTTGAGCATCAACCGGCAAAACTGGAGATTGATGCCCTCGCCGGCCGCTTCGGTGGCGACGCAAATCTGCTTGGTGGTGCGGAATTCCTCCTGGGCGCGCTTGCGCTCGTGGGGATTCATGCCGCCGTGAATCTGGGTGGTGGTGTAGCCCCACTTCTCCAAGTGGTGGCGAAGGTGGTTCAGTGTGTCACGGTGCTCGGTGAAGATGAGCAGCTTGCCGCGGCCGTCGGTGAGTTCGTGGAACTCGGCGCGTTTGAGGCAATCGCGAAGGGCGGTGAGTTTCGAGTCGGTGCCCTGATCGCGCACGCGGCGGGCGCGGGCGAGCAATTCCTGCAAGGCGGCGATTTCGGCGCGGAGCTGGTCGAGTTCGATGGCGTCGGTGAAGCCATCGGCGATCAGGTCGCGCTCGGCTTCGTCGAGGTCATCCTCGTCCTGCTCGGCATCCTCGATGCGACCCTGAAGCTGGGCGAGTCGGCGGGCGCGCTGCGGCGGGGGGAGGTTTTCCAGTTCCTCAAGCAATGCCTGCTGCTTTTCGAAGCGGCGGCGGATGGACTCGAAAATGGCCATCGTGGAACTGGCGAGGCGGCGCTGGAGGACGGTGCGGGCCAGGGCGACGCTGGCTTTTTTGCGACCGCTGGCTTGGGGCAGGAATTCGTTGATGTATGCGGTGACGGCCTTGTAGAGGTCGTATTCGTCGCGGTTGAGCCGGAACGTGATGGTGTGGGCGTGCCGGTCGGGAAAGAGGCGGCGGCCTTGGAGGTCTTTCAGGTCTTCTTTGAGCCGGCGCAGCGCCCAGGGGCAATCCGGGCCGAGGCTGAGGATTTCGCGCCGCATCTCTCCGGCTTTGGCTGGGCTGCGGTGGGGTTCGGGGAACAGGTCTTGATCGAGGAGCCGGATGAAATGGGCGAAACGGTCGTCGTCGCCGTGGTGGGGCGTGGCGGTGAGCAGGAGGACGTGGCCGGCGGGCTGACCGGTGAGGTGCTCCGCCAGTTGGTACCGCTTTGTCTTTTCAACCTCGTCGCCGCGCGTGGAAGATTTCTTGGTGTAGGCGCTGCACTTGTGGGCCTCGTCGATAATGATGAGGTCCCACCGCTGCTGCCAGACGCGCTCGCGGACATCGTCCTGCTTGGCGTAGTCAATGGAGGCGATGACCTGGTTGGAGCGCTGCCAGGGATTGGTGAGCTGCTGCTGGTCCACCGCCGAGAAGATGATGTCGAAGGACTCGCCGAACCAGCGGAGCATCTCGTCCTGCCACTGGATGGTCAGCGGCGACGGGCAAAGGATGAGAACGCGCTCGATGGCTTCGCGGAGCTTGAGTTCCTTGACCAGGAGGCCGGCCATGATGGTCTTGCCGGCGCCGGGGTCGTCAGCGAGAAGGAAGCGCAGCCGGGGCTGGGGCAGCATCTTGAGGTAGACCGCCTCGATCTGGTGGGGGAGCGTGCGGATGCCGGAGAGGCTGACGGCGAACTGCCGGTCGTGGGTGTAGGCAAGGCGGATGCGCACAGATTCGATGAGCAGGCGCAATTGCTCGGCGTTTGCCAGCGGAACCTTGCCCTCGGCAGTTGGAGCCGCCCCGGCGAGCGCGGTAGCTTCCTCGGCTGTCAGGACGGCTTCATCGAGGGTGCCGTCGGCCAGGCGGACGCGAATCTCGAAACCAGTCGTCAGCGGCCGTACGGCCTCGATGGTTACCGGCATGTCGAAGTGCCCGGGGATGGTGAGTTGGCGGCCTAAGGGCAGATCCACATCCCGAATTCTGGCCTGCCCTGCCTCGGTTCCGGTATCAGCCGGGACCCTGTCCTCACCCATCGCGGCAGGGTAGGATGGGCTCACTGGGATGTCGAACGAGAGTTTTTCCCTTTCCATTTTCGGATCGTGCCGAGCGGGGTGGGACACTGGCGGTCCTGGTCGAGGCCCAGGTCGGTTCTCGCAAGCGTCGGGGACCG
>JADZBR010000232.1 GCA_020852035.1 Caulobacteraceae bacterium | reverse complement strand
GGGCTGGGCCGTCGCCGGCTGCGAGCCCGACGAAATGGGCATCGGCCCGGTGTTCGCGATCCCGAAGCTCTTGGCCCGCCACGGCCTGAAGGTCGACGACATCGACCTGTGGGAACTGAACGAGGCCTTCGCCAGCCAGTGCCTCTACTGCCGCGACCAGCTGGGCATCGACCCGGAGAAGTACAACGTCAACGGCGGCTCCATCGCCATCGGCCACCCCTACGGGATGACCGGCGCGCGCCTCTCCGGCCACATCCTGCAGGAAGGCAAGCGCCGCGGCGCCAAGAACGTGGTGGTCACCATGTGCATCGGCGGCGGCATGGGCGCGGCGGGCCTGTTCGAGGTCCTCTAAACGCCTGATCGCCGAAACTTGATGGGCGGGCCGTCTGGACACCCGGGCGGCCCGTTTCCATGTCCGGCGGGCAAGCTCGACCCTGGGAACGCCAACCTTCCCGGCGGGTTGTGAGCAGATCGTCCACTGGAGAGGAGCCCGGCATGGGTGTCCGCGTCCTCATCGTCCTCGCGGCGCTGGCGGCCGTCGCCATCGGCCTGGCTCTGCCCACGCGCAAGGGCGAGCGAAACGCCCAGGCGCAGTCGCAGATTCCGACGGTGGACATCGGCGTCGGCTAGCGGCCCTCGCCATCCCCATTTCACCCGTCACCCGCGGACGTGTTCCGCGGGCTCATGCACACCGGTTTCGCCGGACCTTCCCTCCCATCGCCGTATTCACGGGTCGCCGGAGCAAGTCCGGCGATGACGAGGAAAGAAGGTGGCGGACGGAAGGCCCTAGCCGCCCTCGCGCGGCAGCTCCGCGGTCTTGGCGCCGCAGCCCTTCAGCGACAGGTCCCCGGTCCGCACCTCGACGGTGAGCGGATAGGAAAGATCCGACATGCCGTCGCTGCAGGTCTTCGCCTCGGCGACGACGTAGAGCCGCGCGCCGGCCGAGAGGGCGTCCCACGTGGCCTTGTCGCCCTCCATCCGCATGCCGGGGTTGGCCATCGACAGCGGCTCGGCGTCCGGCCGGGTGAGGGTCAGGGTCTCTTCACTCACCTCCAGCGCCCAGAAGGGCTCGGTCCCCCGCGCCGAGAGCGGCGGATCGTAGGGCGTCGGCTCGACCGTCACTCCCGCGGTCGCCGCCGGTGCGTCCGCCGGGGCCGGGGCGGGCGAGCCGTCGGGCGCCTGCGGCTGGCAGGCGGCCAGCGCCAGCAGCGGTAGGGCGGCGAGGATCGTGCGGCGCATGCGGCTCTCCCGGTGGCTGACGAAGCAGGTTAGCGTCCCGCGCCATGCGGCGGAACCGGCCTTTCACCTTCTACGAGTTCTTCGCCGGCGGCGGCATGGCGCGCCTGGGCCTGGGCGAGGGCTGGGCCTGCCTGTTCGCCAACGATTTCGACCCCGGCAAGGCCGCCGCCTACCGCGCCAACTTCCCCGATGCTGCGCAGCATTTTCGCGAAGGCGACGTCTTCGCCCTGACCGCCGGCGACCTTCCCGGCCGCGCCGATCTCGCCTGGGCCTCCTCGCCCTGCCAGGACTTCAGCCTCGCGGGCGCCCGCGCCGGGCTGGAAGGCGGACGTTCGTCGGCCGTCTTCGGATTCTGGAGCCTGATCAAGGCCCTGCACGACGAGGATCGCGCCCCGCGCCTGATCGTCATCGAGAATGTGGTCGGCCTCCTGACCTCGCGCGGCGGCCGCGACTTCGAGGATTTGTGCGCAGCATTGGCGCAGCACGGCTACGGCTTCGGCGCGCTGGAGATCGACGCCGCGGCCTTCACGCCGCAGTCGCGGCCGCGCCTCTTCGTGGTGGCGATGAAGGGGGCGCCGCCCGCCGCCGCGGTCGGCGAAAGCTGCCTGCGCACGCCGCGCGTGATCGCCGCGCGTGATCGCCTGCCGCCGGGCCTTGCGTCGCGCTGGATCGACTGGGCGACGCCGGACCCGCCGCGCGGAAACCGGGCGCTGGCCGATCTCCTGGAGCCGGACAGGGCGGTCGCCTGGCGCTCGCCGGCGCAGACCCTCGCCCTCATCGCCCAGATGTCGCCGCTGCACCGGGCGCGGGTCGAGGCCGCCCGGGCGTCCGGCGAACGCCGGGTGGGCGCGGTCTACCGACGGGTGCGCCGCGAGGCGGGCCGCCGGGTGCAACGGGCCGAGGTGCGCTTCGACGGCCTCGCCGGCTGCCTGCGCACCCCGCGCGGCGGCTCCTCGCGCCAATTGCTCGTGGTGATCGAGGCCGGCGAGGTCCGCTCGCGCTGGCTTGCCGCCCGCGAAGGGGCGCGGCTGATGGGTTTGCCGGACGACTACCGCCTGCCGGGAGCCGAGACCGCCGCCCTCCACCTGGTCGGCGACGGCGTAGCCGTTCCGGCGGTGCGCTGGCTGGCGGCGAACCTGCTGGAGCCGCTGCTGGCGCCGCAGCCCCGGCTGATCGCCGCCGAATGACGGCTTACTTTTCCCGGGCCAAAGCTTAAGTTCGCGTCCTGAGAAGGGCGCCGAACAGCTGAGGTCCGCACCATGGACGCCAAGACACCCGCCTACGACGCCGCCCGCTTCCAGCGCGCCGGCCGGGGCAAGATCTACGATTCCATCGTCGACACCATCGGCGACACACCCCTGGTCCGCCTGCCGAGGCTCTCGGCCGAGCTGAAGCCGAAGGGCGAGGTGCTGGCCAAGCTGGAGTTCTTCAATCCGATCGCCTCGGTGAAGGACCGCATCGGCGCCTCGATGATCGAGGCCCTGGAGGCGGACGGGAGCCTGAAGCCCGGCGCCGTCATCGTCGAGCCGACCAGCGGCAACACCGGCATCGCGCTCGCCTTCGTCGCCGCCGCCAAGGGCTATCCGCTGATCCTGGTGATGCCGGACTCCATGTCGATGGAGCGGCGCAAGATGCTGCTGATCCTCGGCGCCCGGCTGGAGCTGACCCCGGCCGAGAAGGGCATGCGCGGCGCCGTCGCCCGCGCGCAGGAGATCATCGACGCCACCCCCGGCGCGGTGATGCCCCAACAGTTCGAGAACCCCGCCAACCCGCAGGTCCACCGGGTCTCCACCGCCGAGGAGATCTGGAACGACACGGGCGGCAAGGTCGACGCGGTGGTCTCCGGCGTCGGCACCGGCGGCACGCTGACCGGCGTCGGCCAGGTGCTGAAGGCCAGGAAGCCTTCGTTCAAGATGATCGCGGTGGAGCCGGAAGCCTCGCCGGTGCTCTCCGGCGGCCCGCCCGGCCCGCACAAGATCCAGGGCCTGGGGGCCGGCTTCGTGCCCGCCAACGTCGACCGCGGGGTGATCGACGAGGTGATCCAGGTCTCCAACGACGACAGTTTCGCGATGGCCCGCAAGGCGGCCAAGGTGGAGGGCATCCCGGTGGGCATCTCCTCCGGCGCGGCGCTGGTGGCGGCCTTCGACCTCGCCTCGCGCGACGAGTGGGCCGGCAAGCAGATCGTCACCATCATCCCGAGCTTCGCCGAGCGCTACCTCTCGACGGCCCTGTTCGAGGGGCTTTGAGCCGCAGCGCCGCCGT